>DATBYN010000498.1:0-2418 GCA_036513695.1 Bradyrhizobium sp.
CTCCGCCTCCGCCGCCTCTTCCTGGAGCCGCATACGCGGCGCCTGTTACTGCGGCGGTCAGGACAATAGCGGTATAGAGGTCTATTCTTGCCATGGCACCCTCGGGCGCCCCCCGCGGGTTAGCGAATGAGCGCGGCTCGATCGGGATCGCGACTCAATCGGAAGGAAATAACCAGCAGCCTCAGCGAAAGTTCCCGCGGCGGCTGCAGTGTTTTCAGAATCGTGATGACAGCGTCGTGAAAACGTTTTAAATCATTTGAGGGGCGCAGGCTGGAGGCCAAAATGAAGGACCTCGTCCGCTATCGCGCGATGGAATCCTTGTGCCGCCAAAGCGCGGTGTTTCACCCTCTCGAAAGCTGGCGACTGCTCGCCGAAGCCGAAATGTGGCACCACAAAGCGCTGGATGAAATGACGTCCGACGCTCTGGCGCGCGATGGCACCTCATCGGCATGCGCACTCGCCCGAACGGAAGCTCTTTCTGACGCACGCAATCGAAGCCGGTTGCCGGCAGCAGGCTGAGCCCGCGCAACCGCACGCAAGCCAATGGCGCCTCAAACAATCTTTCGCGCCCGAAAGTCGGCGATCTCCTTGTCGTTATAACCGTGCTCTTTCAAAACTTCCCCGGTATGTTCGCCCTTTTCGGGCGTCGGATGCACGATTCCGCTCGGCGTGCGACTGAGCTTGACGGCCTGATTGACGACCTCGATCTCGCCAAGGGTTTTATGCGGCACCGGCGCGGCCATGCCGAGATGCTGGACTTGCGGGTCGGCAAAAACCTCATCCATGCGATTGATCGGACCGCAGGGCACGCTTGCCTTGTTCAGCATCGCGATCAACTCGCCGCTCGCGCGTTCTCTCGTGACCTCCGAGATGATCCTGTTAAGGGCGCCGCGATTCTTCGAACGGGACGCGTCGTTGGCAAACAGCGGATCTTCCAGGAGATGCGCCAGATCGAGCGTCTGGCAAAACCGCGAGAAAATATGCTGGCCCGATGCCGCAATGTTGATGTGCCCGTCGCGCGTCGGAAACACGCCGGTCGGAATGCTGGTCGGGTGGTCGTTGCCGGCCTGGCCCGGGACCTCCTTGGCGATCAGCCAGCGCGCCGCCTGAAAATCCAACAGCGAGATTTGCGCGCCGAGCAGCGATGATTGCACCCACTGGCCCTCGCCCGAAACTTCCCGCTCCAGCAGCGCCACCAGAATTCCCATCGCACAAAAAATGCCGGCGCCGAGATCGGCAACGGGAATGCCGACCCGCACCGGACCCTGACCCGGCAAGCCGGTGATCGACATCAACCCGCCCATGCCTTGCGCGATCTGGTCAAAACCGGGGCGCTCGCGATAGGGACCGTCCTCGCCGAAGCCGGAAATCGAGCCATAGACGACGCGTTTGTTGATCGCGCGAATGGTCTCGTAGTCGATCCCGAGGCGAAATTTGACATCCGGCCGGTAGTTCTCGATCACGACATCGGCGGTCTCCACCATCCGTTTGAAGATCGCGATGCCGTCCTTCTCCTTCAAATTGAGCGTCAGGCTTCGCTTGTTGCGGTGAAGGTTTTGAAAGTCGGGCCCGTGCCGCGGCCCGCCCATATCGCTTTCGTCTAGGCCTCGCGGCAGCTCGATCTTGATGACATCGGCACCCCAGTCGGCGAGTTGCCGCGCGGCTGTCGGTCCCGCCCGCACCCGCGTGAGATCGAGCACTTTGAAACGGGCCAGCGCCTGAGAGGCCGGGGTGAAAGACATGCAACTTGCTCCAATTCGCTTTCGTTCAGGTGATCAATGACCGCAATCCGGCCTGATGTCACCATGGCTGCTGCACTAGAGCGTTTTCAAGCGAAGTGGAAACCGGTTCGCGTCAAGAAAATGCGTCAAATCAAGAATCTAGAGCCCCGTTTCGATTCAATCGAAACGGAAAGGCTCTAGCCGCGCACGCTATCCTTCAACAGCCCAAGCCGCACCAGGCTTTCCGCCGTAGCCACAATAGCCTCCTCGTTCGAACGCGGCACCCAGCCCAACATGCGGCGGGCCTTCGCATTGCTGGCGTTCTTGATCTTGCCGAGCTCGGGCAGGATCTGCTTCACCGCGGGGTCGCGAAGGGCGGCGATGCGCACTAGCCAATTGGGCAGTTGCCGGGTCGGTACCCTCGCAGCCTGTGCTCCCATGCGGCGCTTCAGCACCCCGGCAATATCGCGCAGCGACATGAAATCGCCGGCGGAAGCCAGAAAGCGTTCGCCGCGGGCGGCGGGATCGGTCATGGCGCGGATATGCAGGTCGGCGACGTCGCGCACGTCGACGACGCCGAAATAGAGCTGCGGGAGGCCGGGCATGGCGCCATCCATCATGCGCTTCACCAGCAGGATCGAGGCCGAATAATCGGGACCCAGCACCGGACCGAACACGGCGACCGGATTGACCACGG
>DATBYN010000499.1:0-2912 GCA_036513695.1 Bradyrhizobium sp.
CGAGGTGCAACATGGCAACGAAAACAAGAAAGACCAAGGCAAAGACTAGTCGGTTGACCCAGGAGCTGCTGGAAACCGCGCGTGATATGCGCGCAAGCGGCATCATGCCGAACGCTGCCTATGAAAAAATCACCATGCGCCATTTGGGCGAAAAGCTCACAGCTCCCGTGGCCGTGAAACTTTCGCCCGAGGAAATTCGCGCGTTGAGGGTAGGGGCACGCCTGAGCCAGGCGGTGTTCGCTCACTTCTTGAATTTGACTGTGGGCTATGTTTCTCAGCTCGAACGCGGCGAAAAACGGCCGACCGGGGCAGCTCTTGCTTTGCTCAATGTCATCAAGCGCAAGGGTATCCAGGCTATCCTGTAAAGGGCCGGTTTGTGGTGAGGCAACCAGCCGGCCGGAAGCTCTGGACAAGCCTCCGCATCCGGCTCAAATTTGACTTGGGAAAAATGAGCTTCGGCGACCCGCCGAAACTCACCGCATCGGACGCTCGCAGCAACGACGGGCGCCGCAACGAGGAAACAAACGGGAGCATCACATGGCCATTTCACGTCGTGACGTTTTATTGGGCAGCGCCGGCGTGTTCGGCACCGCAGCATTTTCACTGCCAAAACCCGCGATTGCCCAGTCGGAACCGATCAAGATCGGTTTCCTTGCCGCGATGACCGGGCCGAGCTCGGCGCCGACCATCGGCTTCAACCGAGGCGTGATCTTCGCGACCGATGCCATCAACGCCGCCGGCGGGGTCAAGGGCCGCAAGCTCGAAATCGTCACCCGCGACACCCAGGGCGATCCGACCAAGGCCGTGAATGCCACGCAGGAATTGATCAGCCAGGCCAAGGTCCACGCGATCTGGGGCCCGCTCAATTCGGGCGAGGCGCTGGCCACCACGCCGATCATGGCGCGCGCCAAGATCCCGAACATTCATCCATGTGTCGTGGAGAGCCTGATCGACCCCGCCAAGTTTCCCAATGCCTTCCGCATGGCGCCATCGAATAGCCAGTGGGACGATGCCGTCCGCGGCTATTGCCTCACGATCCTCAGGGTGAAGAAGGTTGCGGTGATCGGTGACACCACGGGCTATGGCGTGACCGCAGTCGGCGCCTCGGTGGCGGCGTTCAAGAAGGACGGCGCCGATGTGGTTTATCAGGCCAACATCGATGCGACCCAACCTGACATGACGCCGGACCTGCTGCGCGCCAAAAATGCCGGTGCCGAAGCGATCGTGGTGTGGAGCGTCACCACCGGCATGGAAGCGCGGATGTTCAACACCCGCGCCGCCATGAACTGGGATGTGCCGTTCGTCGGCCATCCCTCGCTCGCCTCGGGCGAAATCGCCGGTCTGGTCGAGAAGCCCGCCAACTGGGATAAGGTCTACGCCATAGGCTACAAGAGCGTCAGCTATGACAGCGCCGGCAAGCTGCCCGCCAAGACCCAGGACCTGGTCGATCGCCTGGCCAAGGCAAAGGTCGCCATGAACGATACGCTGTTGTGGTGGATCGCGGGCGGCATCGATGCCGTCGAGCTGTTCGCCAAGGGGATCGAAACCAGCGGCTCGACCGAGGGCCCGGGCATCATCGCGTACCTCAACTCGCTGTCGAAATACCCCGGCTATTTCGGCGACTATACGTTCACGCCGACCCAGCATAATGGCTATCCGACCGACGAAATCGTCATGTCGGAGGCTCGCTCGGCCAAGAACGGCACCTTCGCGCTGGCGCCCGGATACACTTAAGCGGCGGCGGAGAGCGCGGCCGATGTTCGCTTCCATCCTCGCATCCGGTCTCGCGGCGGGCGCGATCTACGCGCTCGTCGGCGTCACCTATAACACCATGTTCTCGACCTCGCGGGTGATGAGTTTTACCGCCGGGCAGCTCGCGATGCTCGGCGGCGTGTTCGGCTCGATGTTCACGCTGAAATTAGGCATGCCGGTCATCGTCGGTTTCGCGCTGACACTGATCGGATGTGCGCTGATCGGAATCATCACTGAATTCGTCGCGGTGCGGCCGGTGCTGAAAAGCCTCGACCAGCATCTCTACGTGCTCTCCACGCTGGCGCTGGCGCTGATGATCCAGCAGGTGGCGGCGATCAAATGGGGCACCGAGCCGCAGCCGTTTCCGCGCCTGATCGGGTTGGGCAGCGGCGTGTTCGACGAAAAATTCTGGCTGCCGGTCGTTGCCTGCGCCGTCACCATCATCGGCCTCGAATATCTCTATCGCCGCACGCTGGTCGGCCGCGCCTTCCTCGCCATCGCCGAGGATAATTTCGCCGCGCGTGCGCTCGGCCTGCCCGAGCGCAATCTGCGGGTCGCGAGCTATGCGCTCGCCGGCGTGATCGGCGGTGTTGCCGGGTTTTCCGGCGGCGAATTGCTGCTGGCGTTCTTCGCCAATGGCGCGTTGTTGAATTTCTACGGCTTCGTGCCGGTGGCGCTCGGCGGCCTCGGCAATAACCGCGGCGCCATCATCGGCGGCCTCGCGCTCGGCCTGTTCCAGCAGGCCGCGAATTTCCTGGTCGGCGGCATCTTCTCGTCGGTCGCCGTATTCACCCTGTTCATCGTGGTTCTGCTGGCGGCGCCGCAAGGCCTGTTCGGCGCCGCCACGGCGCGGAGGGTGTGATGACCGCGCTCACCGCGGCTCCCGCACGCAATGAGACGCGCGCTATTCGCGCGGTGCTGCCGCAGCTCGCGCCATTTCTCGGCATTTTTGCCCTCGCGATGATCCTGCCGTTCGTGAGCAACGACTATTGGGCGCTGATCGGCACAAGGGCCGCCATCTACTGGGTGCTGGTCTCCGGCCTCAACCTGATCGTCGGTTTCGCCGGACATCTCGCGATCGGCTATGTCGCGCTGCTGACGCTCGGCGCTTACACCACGAGCGTGCTGGTGGCCGGCAATGTGCTGCCGCCGGTGCCGGT
>DATBYN010000500.1:0-3865 GCA_036513695.1 Bradyrhizobium sp.
TCGGTCCGCGGAGCGTGCGGAATTTCTGGCCGTCGACGAACACCGGCGCAGCAGGGGTTTCGCCGGTGCCGGGCAGCGAGATGCCGATATTGGCGTGCTTGGATTCGCCGGGGCCGTTGACGATGCAGCCCATGACCGCGACGTTGAGCGCCTCGACGCCGGGATATTGCGTCTTCCAGGAAGGCATCTCGTCGCGGATGAAATCCTGGATCGAGCGCGCCAGTTCCTGGAAGGTGGTCGAGGTGGTGCGGCCGCAGCCGGGGCATGCCGCGACCAGCGGCACGAAGGTGCGGAAACCCATGGTCTGCAGCAGCTCCTGCGCGACCTGCACTTCCACGGTGCGATCGCCGCCGGGCTCAGGGGTGAGCGAAATCCGGATGGTGTCGCCGATGCCGTCCTGCAGCAGAATGCCGAGCGCAGCCGAAGAGGCCACGATGCCCTTCGAGCCCATGCCGGCCTCGGTGAGGCCAAGGTGGATCGCGTAATTCGAGCGCCGCGCCAGTTCCTGATAGACCGCGATCAGATCCTGCACGGCGGAGACTTTTGCCGAAAGAATGATGCGGTTCTTCGGCATGCCGAGTTCCTCGGCACGCTTGGCCGACAACATCGCCGACTGCACCATCGCTTCGCGCGTCACCGCCCGCGCATCGAGCGGATCGGCCGACTTGGCGTTGTCTTCCATCAGTTTGGTGAGCAGTTCCTGGTCGAGCGAACCCCAATTGGCGCCGATGCGCACCGGCTTGTCGTTCTTGTTCGCGATCTCGATGATGTCGGCAAATTGCGTGTCGCGCTTGTTCTTGAAACCGACATTGCCCGGGTTGATGCGGTATTTGTCGAGCGCTTCCGCGCAGGCCGGGTATTCGGCGAGCAGTTTGTGGCCGATGTAATGGAAGTCGCCGATCAGGGGCGTGGTGATGCCGCGCTTGCGTAAGGCATCGCGGATATGGGGAACGGCAGCCGCCGCCTCGTCGCGATCGACCGTGATCCGCACCAGTTCGGAGCCGGCGCGCGAGAGCGCTGCGACCTGCGCCACGGTGCCCGCGATATCGGCGGTGTCGGTGTTGGTCATCGACTGCACCACGATCGGCGCGCCGCCGCCGACGGCGACGTTTCCGACCATGACCTGGGTGGTTGTGCGCCGGGCGCTGGGGCCGGCAACGTCGTCTTGCGGTGGCTTGATGGGCTTGTTCATGGGGGTCTCAAATATCAGGTTTTGGTGACAGTCAGCAATGGATCAGTGGGAACCGGGACCACCGGGGACGGGCGATTTACCAGGTAAAGCCCGGATATCACGAGCAGTGCGGCGGCACCGAACACGGGCGTCAGGGTATCATGGAGGATGAAATAGCTAGCCACGACGCCAAACAAAGGGGTGATGAAGGTAAAAGCCGACAATTTGCTGGCCGAATAGCGCTGTACCAGCGTGAACCACAGCAAAAAGGTCAATCCGACCACCCAAACGGCCTGATAGACCATCAGCGACAGCGCCAAGGGTCCGGGAACCCGGGTCAGGGTTTCGCCGGAAAGCCACGCCGCCAAGCCGAGGATCGGGATCGACATCGCAACCTGGTATCCCAGCGCCTTTTCGGGGGGTGCCTTGCGCAGCGCCGTCCCTTTCGCAATCAGCGTGGTCGCCGCCCACATCGCCGCGCCGCCGACAATCAACAGGTCGCCCAACAGCACGTTGGCATCGACATCGGCCTGCGGCACGCCGATCGCGAGCGCGACCCCGGCAAAGCTTAAGCCCAGCCCACCCCATTGCGCGGCGCGCAGCCGTTCGCCGAGAAACCGATAAGAGCCGAGCGCCACGAAAAACGGCGCGGTATAGAGAAACACCACCGCGCGCGACGCCGAGGTCAATTGCAGGCCGCGAAAGATCATCACGAATTCGACACCGAACAGCAGCCCCGCGAACAGGCCCGCGCCAAGCGTGCCGTCGCGGACAAAAACCTTCGCCCCGCGCAGCCGGGCGATCAACAGCAGCACCGGCAGCGCGCCAATGGAGCGGATCATCGCCTGCAGCATCGGCGGAATGTCAGGGAGAGCAAGCTTGACCGCGATCTGGTTGAAACCCCAGCTCAGGCAGAGCATCAGCATCAGCGCGATGGCGCCCGGGCTGAGCGGACGCCCGGCCGAACTGATCCGCATTTCCTTTGACGACATGAACCCTCGTAGCCGGCTTAACGCCGTGTTGTTATCTCTGGCAATGGGAACAGGTGCCTGTGATCTCCACCACAGATAATTTCGGCGCGAAGCCCGTTGCACGGGCCGCGGCGTTGAGGCTTTGCGCCACCGGCGCGGCCGGAATTTCGCCGACCGAACCACAGCCGTCGCAGATCAGAAACGCCACCATGGCTGCTCTATCATGATCGTGCGCGCAGGCAAGGTAGGCGTTGCGGCTTTCGATGCGGTGAACGAGGCCATTTTCCATCAGAAAATCCAGCGCGCGGTATACCGTGATCGGGGCCGGCCGCGGCATCGATTTCGCAAGCTCGTCGATCACTTCATAGGCGCCGAGCGGACGGTGGCTGGACAGCAGCGCCTGCAACACCTGGCGGCGGATCGGCGTGAATTTCTGCGCCCGCAGCTTGCAGACCCGCTCGGCATGATCGAGCGCGTCCGCGGTGCAGCGGCCGTGATCGTGGTCAGGCGCGGGAAAAGTCTCTTTTGTCAGCGTCATGGCGGTCATGATGTAACGCGGCTGTTACCTTACGTCTAATCTGGAATAGGACACCGCGGCGCAGCATTCTACCACGACCCCCCTGATTCCGCCCGACAGGCGCGCAACTTCCCGGATCAAGCCATGTGCTCTTAGCGGGTCAGCCCTCCATTAACCTGCCATGTAGAATTCATAAGCTAGCTTATTATATCGCAAGCTTATGGAGGCCGACCCCGCATGACCCGCGGTTCCGTGGATATGAACTTCTTGTTTTCGCTCGGCGAATTGCAGCGGCTGGTGCGCGCCTATGCCGACAAGCAAGCGGCGCGCTACGGCATCACCCGCGCGCAATGGGCGGTGCTGGCGAAAGTGGAACGCAGCGAGGGCATGAAGCAGACGGAGCTCGCGGAACTGATGGAGATGCAGCCGATCACGCTGACGCGGCTGATCGACAAGCTCTGCGACAATGGCTGGATCGAACGGCGCGGCGACGACAGCGACCGCCGCGTCAACCGGCTCTATCTGCGCAAGGCGGCGCGACCGCTGCTCGGCAAATTGAGCGGGCTGCGTTCTGAACTGACGGCGACCGCGCTCGAGGGCATCAATCCCGCTGACGCCCACCGCCTGCTCGCCCAACTGGAGGCCATCAAGGAAAACGTGCGCAACGCAATACAGAATACGGCGGACGAACCGCCGAAGAAAGAACCGCGCTATGGCTGATCCGGTCCTCAAATTTCCGCCGGAGCAGAAGGGCAATTCGGCAACGCCGCGGACCAAACTTGCCGCCGAGCCGCGCCGCCGTTTGATGGCCGGCATGCGGCGTTACCGCCGCGTGCTGTTGCTCGTGGTATTGCCGGTTATCGCTGTCATCGCCGGGCTCGTCTTCTATCTCAATGGCGGCCGCTATGTGACCACCGATGACGCCTATGTCGGCGCGCAAAAGGTCCTGATCACGCCCGACATCTCGGGCAAGATCGAAAAGGTCGTGGTGAAGGAAGGCCAGCAGGTCAACGAAGGTGACGTGCTGTTCGAGATCGATCCGGTTCCGTTTCGACTTGCCGCGGCGCAGGCCAAGGCGACGCTGGACCAGGCCCACAGCACCTACGACAATCTGAAGGCCAACGTAAAGATCTACGGCGATATGCTCGATCTGGCGCAACAGGGCGTCGACCTGAAGCGGCGCGACGTCGATCGCAAGACCTCGCT
>DATBYN010000501.1:0-2150 GCA_036513695.1 Bradyrhizobium sp.
GGCTACGGCATTCACACGTTTGATTCGGGCGAGTTTCATTCTTCTGTCCTGTTGTCAAGAATCCCCGGCTGAAATTGTGCGATTCTGCGAGGCTCGTCGCTGTGATTCCGTGCCGCCTGGATGACAGCCAGGGGATGACGATGCGGTGCGACGAAGGTTTTCAGATCGGCTATTTTGGCGATGTGCGGCGGCAGCGAGCGGGAGCGGCGCTGTGCGAGCGGGTGGTGGAGACGGGATCCTTGGTGTTGCGACAGCTGGGAAGCGATCGGCGTGGAGAGATGTCGGCACAACGTTTTCTTGCATCGAGGGATGTGACGCATCAGGAAATCCTCGCCACTGCGGGACAACGAACCGCGTCCGCCTGTGCGGGACGGCGGATCGTGGCGGCGCAGGATACCACGGAGATCAATTTCAAGGATCGTGATCGCGCGCGCAAAGGACTCGGGCCGGCCGGCGACGGCCGGACGCCGGGCTTTTTCTGCCATGCGATGGTGGCGATTGATGCCGAGGACGAGGCCTTGCTGGGTGTCGTGCACGCGCGGATCTGGACCCGATCGTCCGAACCGGTGACGGCGCGGCGGAACCGGCCGATCGAGCAGAAGGAATCCATGCGCTGGATCGAGGGGACGGCGGTCGCCGGCGAACGGCTTGCCGGCGCGGCACAACTGATCGTCCTCGGCGATCGTGAGTTCGACATCTACGCGCAGTTCGCCCGTATTCCGCCGGGCGTGGAGTTGATCGTGCGTGCCGCGCAGAATCGCAAGCTCGCTGACAATGACAAACGGCTGTTTGCCGCGGCCTCCGATTGGCACGAGTTCGGTGCGCTGCAGGTTCGTGTTCCGCCGCGTCGGCCGGGCGAGCTCGAACGCATCGCCCGCGTCAACGTCAAGGCGGGGCGGGTGTGTATCGCCAAGCCAGCCAACGGAACCAATCCGGCCGATCCAGCATCGGTGACACTCACGCTGGTGGAAGTCCACGAGATCGATCCGCCCAAAGGCCACAATCCGATCGTCTGGCGTCTGCTCACCACGATGCCGATTTGCGGCCAACCAGAGGAGTTCACCGCCGCCAACGAGATCGTGCAGCTGTATCGGCTGAGGTGGCGCATCGAGCAAACCTTCCGCGCCATGAAGAGCGACGGGCTGCGTCTGGAGGAGACGCAAGTTCAGGAGGCTTCGCGCCTGTTCAAGCTCACCGCGATCGCGCTGATCGCGGCCGCGCGCACCATTCAACTGGTTGACGCCAGAGATGGAAGCAGCAGACCCGCATCGGATGTCGCCGACGATGACCTCATCACCGCCGCCGAAGTAATCGGTCCGACACTCGAAGGCAACACTGAGCGCCAGAAGAATCCGCATCCCAAACACTCGCTGGCCTGGCTGTCCTGGATCGTTGCCCGTCTCGGCGGATGGAATTGCTACTACAAGCCGCCCGGTCCAAAGACCATGCGAACCGGCTGGACCAAACTCGCCGACAGGGCCGAAGGCTATCGTCTTGCAATGGCTATGCAAAATGTGTGAATCCCGTAGCCCACAAGGGGAGAGGGTAAGAAGCCCGAATCTGCTAGCACTGCGGCATGACCAGCGCACCCGATAGCCTGCCCGACGCATCAACCCCGTTGAAACCCCGTGCCTCTTGGCGCGAGGGGCGGGCGGTGTATTTGCAGCGGCGGGTGCTGATCGTGCTGCTGCTCGGCTTTTCCTCCGGCCTGCCGCTGGCGCTGTCGGGATCGACGCTATTGGTGTGGATGCGCGAATCCGGGGTCGACCTCGGCACCATCGGCCTGTTCGCGCTGGTCGGCACGCCCTATACACTGAAATTCCTGTGGGCGCCGCTGGTCGATGCGCTGCATGTGCCGCTGTTCACGCGCCAATTCGGCCGCAGGCGCGGCTGGCTGGTGTTCTCGCAACTATTGCTGATCGGCGCGATCCTGCTGCTGGCGCTCACAGACCCCGCGCGTTCGCCGCTGTTCGTGGCGCTCGGCGCGCTCCTGGTGGCGGCGATGTCGTCGACCCAGGACATCGTGGTCGACGCGTTTCGCGTCGAAAGCCTGCCGGAGAGCGAACAGGCCGCCGGCATGGCGTCTTACGTCGCGGCCTATCGCATCGGCATGCTGGTCTCGACTGCCGGCGCGCTGTTTCTTGTCAGCG
>DATBYN010000502.1:0-2804 GCA_036513695.1 Bradyrhizobium sp.
ATGCGTCAGCCAGTTGGACAGAGAAATCTCTTGATACTGGGGAGCCCTGAAGACCCCGATAAACACCAGATCCGTGTCGCCGACATTCTCGACATAGTGCCCCAGGTTTTTCTTGACGTAGCCGATGTCTCCAGCATTGAAATCCATCGTCATCGCATTCGGGCCGGTATTGAACACGGTCATGCGGCCCTTGCCCTTGATGTAATACTGCCACTCGTCGGCGTTCGGATGCCAGTGCATCTCGCGCACTCCGCCCGGACGAACCGTTACCAGCGCGGCTGCAACCGTCGTTGAGACCATGAAGTTGCCGCTGTCGGCAACCCGCACGTCGCCGCCTTTGGTTTCTTTCGTCGGAGCCGACGTGCCAAGCCGAAAGATAAAGGGATGGGGTGGAACGCCCCCGGTTTTGCTGACGACAGCGCGGTCAGATGCCAAATCACCAGGTAGCTTTCCCTGGAAGATCCAGAGATCTTGCAGCGGAATCGTCGCGAACGTCTCGGCCGGAACACCGAAATTCTTGGCGAGCACTTCGGGGGGCGTATGCGCGAACCAGTCCGTCACCAATAATGTATTGAACTCGCTGGCGTCGCCGTCGTCAAAGCAGATCACGAATTCGCAGCCGTCCGGGCCGAGACCCTGCAACGAATGCGGGTAGCCCGCCGGAAAATACCAAAGGTCGCCCTCTTTGACGTCCGCAACGTACGGCCGGCCCATGGTGTCGAGAACCGTCACGCGGCAATTGCCGTAAGTCATGATCGCCCACTCGGCGGCCTGGTGCCAGTGCAATTCCCGGATGCCACCGGCCGTCAGCCGCATGTTGACGCCCGAGATCGTTTTTGAAATCGCGAAATCTTCCTGCGTCACCTGGCGCGCCCAGCCGCCGTTCTGGACGCGTTTCGGTGCGTTGTTGAATGAGGCCCAGTCCATCGGCATGCCGCCGACATCGGTCGCCGGCGGAAATTGTGCCGAGGGAAACTGGTTGCCGAGAGCCGGACTCTGCGGGCCGGGATCGCTGAGATTTCCCGGACCTTTGGCGTTGATGGCGCCTTGCGGCGGCAGGTCCGGATTACCGAACGAGGCAGCCCGTGCGGCGCTTGCCGTCATGACAGCGCCCGCAGCGGACACTGCCAACACCTCTCTTCGCGAAAACATGATGCTCACTCCTCGGCAATTCAATTGATGGTGTATGGAAGATAAGTTCTCGATGGTCGTGAGCCATTAAATTAGGATTCAGACTTCCTGACGGATCGAGCGGGGATGAACGTTCGCAAGCAGATAGCTCGGTGCCGAGATCGCTTGCGGCGTTGTGGATCCCTCGTCCTCGGTCATTCGGCGGGCGCCGGCGCCGGCTCCGCGGCGGCCTCCGGCTTACTCTTGTCCCCGAACAGCCAGGTCTGCAGCCGGTCGAGATAGATATAGACAACCGGCGTTGTATAGAGAGTGAGCACCTGCGAGAGCGCGAGGCCGCCGACGATGGCGTAGCCGAGCGGCTGGCGAATCTCCGAGCCGACCCCCGTACCCACCATCATCGGCACGCCGCCGAGCAGCGCCGCCATCGTGGTCATCAAGATCGGGCGGAAGCGCAGGATGCAGGCCTGGTAGATCGCTTCTTCGGCCGTCAAGCCGTGGCTGTGCTCGACTTGCTGGGCGAAGTCGACCAGCATGATGCCGTTCTTCTTGACGATACCGATCAGCAATATGAGGCCGACGATGGCGATCACGCTCAGATCCACGTGAACCGCCATCAGCAGCAGCAGCGCGCCGATGCCGGCCGATGGCAGGGTGGAGATGATGGTGATCGGATGGATCAGGCTCTCGTACAGCACGCCGAGGATGAGGTAGATGACGAACAGCGATGCGAGGATGAGGATCGGCGTGCTCTTCAGCGATGCTCCGAATGCCTGGGCGTTACCCTGAAAGCTGGTCTGAAGCGAAAGTGGGGCGTTGAGATCTTTTTCAACCTTCTGGATGGCGCTGACCGCATCGCCGATCGCGGCGCCCGGCGCGAGATTGAACGAGATCGTTACCGAAGGGAACTGGCCCTGGTGATTGATCACGAGCGGCGCCACCTTCACCACCGAATCGACCAGCGTGGATAACGGCACCTGCTGCCCGCTCGATGATTTGACATAGATGCCGTTGAGCGCTTCGGGTCCGTACTGGAATTTTGGATTGACCTCCAGAATGACATGGTATTGCTGCAGGGTGGTATAAATGGTCGAGACAATGCGTTGGCCGAAAGCGTCATCGAGCGTGTTGTCGATCGTGTAGGGCAGGATGCCGTAGCTCGAGGCGACCTCACGTTTGATGGTGATGTCGAGCAGCGGCCCGGCATTGAGCTGATCGGTGGTGACGTCGGCAATACTGGGGATCGCCTTCAACTTGTCGAGGAACAGCGCGGACCAGTGATCGAGCTCGCCGGGATCGGCGTCGTTCAGGGTGTACTGAAACTGCGTCTTGTTCAGCCGCGCGCCGATGGTGATGTCCTGCGCGGGCTGCATATAGAGCGTGATGCCCTGGATCTTGGCGAGGTTGGTCTGCAACCGCGCGATCACCTTGTTGATCTTGTCGCGCTGGTTTGCGGGCTTGAGCTGAATGTAAACGCGGCCGTCGTTGAGCGTATAGACGCCGCCGCCGGCGCCAACCGCCGCACCAACCGTGTCGACGGCCGGATCCCGCATGATCGCATCTTGCAGCGCCTGCTGGCGTTCCAACATGGCCTGGAAAGAAATATCCTGCGCCGCCTCGGACTGGCCGATGATCAATCCGGTATCCTGTTGGGGAAAGAAACCCTTGGGAATGAT
>DATBYN010000503.1:0-2221 GCA_036513695.1 Bradyrhizobium sp.
GTGTAGAAGATGTTGACCTTGTGCTTGTCGATGACGTTCCAGAACCGCGAATTATCAGGATAATTCGGCACGCCCTCGAACATCAGCGTGGTCGCGCCGTTCGCCAATGGCCCATAGAGAATGTAGCTGTGGCCGGTGACCCAGCCGACGTCGGCGGTGCACCAATAGATATCGCCGTCGTGATAATCGAACACATACTGATGCGTCATCGACGCGAACACCAGATAGCCGCCCGAGGTGTGCAGTACGCCCTTGGGCTGGCCGGTCGAGCCCGACGTATAGAGGATGAACAGCGGATCCTCGGCGTGCATGTGCTCGCACGGACATTCCGTCGTCACCATTTTTGCGGCGTCGTGGTACCAGAGGTCGCGCGAGGGGCTCATATCGACTTTGCCGCCGGTGCGTTTGACCACGACCACCCAATCGACCCCGCCGGCCTTTTCGATGGCGGCATCGACATTGGCCTTCAGCGGCACCTTCTTGCCGCCGCGCAGCCCCTCATCGGCGGTGATGACGATCTTGGACTGGCAGTCGGTGATGCGCTGGGCCAGGCTGTCCGGCGAGAAGCCGGCGAACACCACCGAATGGATGGCGCCGATCCGGGCGCAGGCCAGCATCGCGTAGGCGGCTTCCGGGATCATCGGCAGATAGATGGTGACGCGGTCGCCCCTCTTGACGTTACGGGTGCGCAGGATGTTGGCCATCCGGCAGACCTCATCATGCAATTGCCGATAGGTGATGTGCTTGGATTCGGAGGGATCGTCGCCCTCCCAGATGATGGCGGTCTGGTCGCCGCGGCTATGGAGATGGCGGTCGATGCAGTTCCAGGCGACATTAAGAACGCCGTCCTCGAACCATTTGATCGAGATGTTGCCGGGAGCAAACGAGGTGTTCTCGACCTTGGTGAAGGGCTTCATCCAGCCGATGCGCTTGGCCTGTTCGGCCCAAAAACCGTTGGGATCGCGGATCGAGCGCGCGTACATCTCCTGGTACTTGGCTTGGTCGGCCCAGGCGCGCTTGGTCCACTCCGCAGGCACGTCGTAAATCTTCTCGGACATCTCACCCTCCACCCGTACGGCCAGCCAACGCGGGGTGCCGGCCGCTTCTTGTTGCGACGATTATGCGTCGGGCCAGATGGCGCCGACAAGCGGAACAGATATGGCCTTTGGTCAGTGCCCTCACCATGCGCCGGATCAATTCGTGAGCGTGAGCCGGACCCCCCGCGCCGGCGGCCGCACCCCCTTCACGATCGCGTTTGGGTCAGGTCAAAACGCCGCATGGGACCTCTGCAAGCGCGGTTAACGGTAACCAGAAACCGTAGTTCCGTCAGAGGTGGGCTGGCGCTCGCGGCGATAACCCCCTAAATGGCCTCCCCGGGGTGAAAGCCACCGGCCGGAACGAAACAATAACAGCCGGCATTGGCAGGGTATAACAGGAGCAAGGCGTCTAAAGTCATGATGGATCAGCAGAATCTTGAGCCCGCGCGGCCCGCTTCCGCCGATCCTGCCTTGGCTCTGGCGAAAGCGCTCGGTCAGCTGCCCAAGGCGGCGGCCCCAAAGCCCAACCTCCATGGCAAGACCTCCGTCGAATCCCTGGCCCGGGAACTCGGTCTAAGACTTGGCGACCAGAACCAGCTCACCATTCGCCGCATCAAGCGGGGAAAGAGCTACTCCTTCGTTCGCGCCAACGGCACGCCGATCCGCCACACCGGCACCATCAAGCGCCTGCACAGGATGGCGGTGCCGCCGGCCTATGCCGAGGTGCGCTATTCGCCCGACCCGAATTCGCATCTGCAGGCGGTCGGTCGCGACGCTGCGGGCCGGTTGCAGTACCGCTATCATTCCGATTGGGAAAAGGTCCGCGAGCAGCGCAAGGCGCATCGCCTGGCCCGGCTGGTCGCAGCGCTGCCAAAGATCCGCCGCAACGTCTCGATGCATCTGTCGGGCGATGAGCCGACCCGCGAATTTGCGCTCTCCGCCGTGATCGAACTGATCGCGCGCACCGCGATCCGACCCGGCAACGAATCCTATGCCCGCCTCAACGGCACCCGCGGGGCCACCACGCTTTTGAAATCCAATGTGGCGCTGGAAGACGATAATCTGGTGCTGACCTTCAAGGCCAAGGGCGGCAAGGCCGTACGCAAGGAATGCGACGCGGCCAAGCTTGTTCGCGCCATCGGCATCCTGCGCGGCGTGCCGGGCAAGCGCATGTTCCAGTACCG
>DATBYN010000504.1:0-10740 GCA_036513695.1 Bradyrhizobium sp.
CCTTGCTGATCGATCCATTGGCGCGCGATATTCGAGCCGATATCCGGCTTGTTCTGATGATCAGCCGAAACGACCTCGATCTTCTTGCCGAGCACCGTGCCGCCGAAGTCTTCCGCGGCCATCTGGGTCGCGACCACCGAGCCTATTCCGCTGAGATCCGAATACAGGCCTGACATGTCGGCGAGGACGCCGAGTTTTACCGTGTCGTCGGAAATCTGCGCATGAGCGCAGGGCACAGCCAGCCAAAGAGCGGCGGCAGCCGAGGTAGCGAAGCCGAGATTACGCAAGGTCATGCTCGTTCTCCTCCCATGAGCGCTGATTTTTCGTTTCCTTATCGTGGGTATCCTGTTGGTTTCTCGAGCTCCAAACAAGGTCTCGCAAAGAGACGCAGAGTCTTGCGCAGGGCGCCGATCCGGGTCCCACCGCGCGACGGCGCTCATGCCGCATGGGCGGTCAGGCCCGCGCGCAAGCCAGCCTGCCGCATCAAGGGAAGAACGCGCTGACCGAAATACTCGAGATCGGGCAGAAAATCGTAAAAGTTCACCTGCACTCCGTCACAGCCCGCCTGCTTGAGCCGGATAAACCAATCGACTATCTGTTCCGGCGTTCCAACAAGATGCACGTTTCCCCCGATCACCCATTGCTCCCGGGTCGCCTGCTTCCACGAGGCCTGATCGCCGCCAACGAAGGTCTTGTAGAAATTGTCGGCGGCTACCGGATCCTGGTTGTCGAGAATAGCCTTGTGCTGGGTCCATGCCTCTTTTTCCGTGTCACGACAGATGACGTGGGGATTGATGATCGTACGCACCGTGCGGCCAAGCTGCCTGGCGCCGTCCTTGATCTTCGCGTTATGCGGAGGCAGGGCCTCGCAAGCCTTTTGCGGATCGGCGCCTACGGGGCTGGTCACAAAGATCAGGTCGGAATGACGAACCGCATAGGCCAGCCCTGCACCAGACGAGGCCGCATTCACGAGAATACAGCGGCCGTTGATCGGTTTGGGAGAAACATAGGCGTTCTTCATCTTCCAGAAACGTCCGTCGAGACTGATCTCGTCGTCTTCCAGCCAAAGTCTCTCCAACACCGTCGTGAACTCGTCGGCCATCTCATAACGAAAGTCGTGCTCCATCGGCTCGAGACCAAACATCTCGAACTCGCTTCTCTTGTAGCCGGTGACGACATTGAGTCCCCAGCGTCCGCCGCTCATATTGTCAATAGTCGCTCCGAATTTCGCGAGATGCAGCGGATGCCAGCCATAGAGAACGTGCACCGTTGAAATCAGGATTATGCGCTTGGTGAGCGCAGCAAGCCCAGCCGTCACCAGAAGCGGGTCGGTGGATTTGTCGCGAAATTGCATCTTGCCGCCGTAGCCGCCTTTGCCCAGCCACTGCGCCAGCCCGAAAACCAGATCGAATCCGAGCTGCTCGGCCCGCACCGCACAGCGCGCGTTGTAATCGAACGTCCAGGAGGTGCCGCGCGGCGCCGTGGATGGACTCCACGCGCCGGATTGAATCGGCAGGAACAATCCCAGGATCAGCGAGTTCTGCGCGGCGTGCTCGAGAGGCGCAAGGTATATCTCCTTGGACATTGCGTTTCCCCTGTTCTCCCCCTCAATTTCGCATATTCGGCAAAGGATAAATTGCTGCAAGCCGGCTCTTTTCGGCAAGCTCGACGATCCGTCTTCGATGAGGATAATTTTCCGCACCAGCAGTTACAAGGAGCGCATCCGCACCAGCCCTGGCTTTGTTCGACAAGATTGTGCGCGGGGCGAAGCCGGGCCACGTCCCGGTCGAACAGCCGGCCAAGTTTGATCTCGTTATCAATCTGACGACCGCCAAGGCGCTCGGCCTCAACATCCCTGAGTCGTTCCTTTTGCGTGCCGACAAGGTCATAGAATAGCGATGTGTGATCGTTCTGTTTGCGTCGTAGTACATTGAGCTCGCGTCGAAGAACACGGATTTCGGCTTCCAACGCAGCTCGCGACTCAATCAGCTGTTTTTAGGTTACCGTTTGGGGTTTGCGATAGTGAGCAAACCGGGCAGCCGGATGCAGGCGCGCGGATCAGGACTTCGGCGGGCTGCCTCTCGAATGTTTGCCGCGTCGCGCCGCGACGATCTCCGCCAGGATCGAGATCGCAATCTCTTCGGGCGTGATGGCGCCGAGATCGAGGCCCGCCGGTGCCCTGAGTTTCGCCAGGCGTTCGGGCGCGACGCCGCGTTCAGCGAGCGTCGTCTTGAGCATTTGGGCCTTCCTGCGGCTGCCGACGAAAGCAACGTAATCGACATCGACAGCAAGTGCCGCCAGCAAGGCGGCTTCATCGCCGCGCCCTTGCGTTGATACGACGACATACCGGGCGCCAGGATCGGCAACCGGCAGCGCATAGCCCTCGATGCGTCGATCAACCTCTTCGAACGAGGATTGCTCGGCGGCCGGCGCGCAGACGGTGACGCCGAACCCGCTCCGGCCGGCAAGATCGGCGACGGCGACGGCGACCGGGCTCCACCCGCAGACGACGACATGTGGTCGCGGCAAGACCGGCTCCACGAAGATGTCCATCGTGCCCTGACTCGGGCACATGTTCTTGGCAAACCTCACCCCGCCGCGCTCCTCGCCAGCCTTGAGCCCCTGCTCGTCCAACGCATCGGGCGGTTGCACGGAAACAAGACGCGATTGACCATCGGCGAGCGCATCCTTGGCGGCTTTGAGAACCGCCGCGCGGGCACAGCCGCCGCCGATCCAGCCCTCGCAAATCGTGCCGTCCGGCAGGATCACCGCCTTGGCGCCGGCCTTGGCTGCGGTCGCCGCCACGGTACGCACGACGGTGGCGAGCGCGTACGGTTCGCCCGTCGCTTTGCGGGCCGAGATGATGCCGAGAATATCCGATGGAGGCTTCATGGCGTCATATCCTTGAGAGATAGGGCTCAAGGGCCGCAAGGCTTTCGAGATTGTGCGCAGGAGCTAAAAGATCGACATAAGGCAGCGCCGCCTGCATGCCGCGCGCCAGCGGGCTGTAGTCGCGCCAGCCGATCAGCGGATTGAGCCAAATGATCCGCTGGCAGCGGCGACGCAGGCGCCGCATCTCCTCGCCGAGCTGCTCGGCCGCGCCGGTGTCGTAGCCGTCCGACACGATCATCACCGCCGTGCGCGAATTGATCACGCGCCGCGCATGCCAGCGATTAAAGGTGGAGAGGCTCTCGCCGATGCGTGTGCCCCCGCCGATTCCCTGCGCCATCAGGGAGAGCCGGTCGACGGCGCGCGTAACGTCGCGATCGCGCAGCGAAGCCGACACATGCGCAAGCCGCGTGTGGAAGACGAAGGCTTCGGCCTCCCGGAAGGCGTCGAGGACGCCGTGCAGGAAGCGGACGAAGAACGCGGTGTAGAGGCTCATGGAGCCGGAGGCATCGAGCAGGACGACGAGCCGCAGTGGCTTGATCTTGCGGTGGCGCCAGGCCAGATCCACCGGCGTTCCGCCGTGCGACACACTGCGATGGATGGTGCGGCGCAGGTCGAGGCGCCGCCCACTCCGGCGCACGCGCTCGCGCCGGACCAGCCGCGCGCGCATGACGCGGGCAAGGCGTCCGGCCAGCGCCTGAACCTGCGCGATGTCGGCGGGATCGACGATGTGGCGCATGTCGGCGCTAGCCAGGTTTTCGAACCGCGACGCGCCTTCGCGCCTGCCGCGACCGTCTCCGGTGCTGTCTCCGTCACCGACGCTGCGCCGGTCCACGTGATCCGGAAGTTTCAGCGTTCCAGACGATAGACTCGCGTCGGCGAGACGCCGCACCGATGCGCGACTTTCCGCTGCGGAGCCCGACAGCGTCCTTGCCTGACGCAGACCGCGTCCCAGCCAGAAGGCGTCGAAAATTGCGTCGAAGCGCTCCCAATCGGAATGCGTTGCGCAAAACAGCGAGCGCAACGCCGGCTTCAGCGACGATGACCGCCCCGCCAAGGGAAGCGTGAGGATCGCAAGCGCATCGCCGGTCTCCGCCAGACCAACCTTGAAGCCCTGGTCCCGCAGCGTGCGCGCGAAGCCAGCAAGCCGCTGACGCGTCGGCGCACCGATGCCCTCGCCGGTCTTGCTGATCGCCGCGAGTGCCATGGCTCTACACCTCGGCGCTTTCAGGCCACCTTGCCGAGCAGCCGGTCCGCCACCTCGCGCGTGAGGCGGCTGCGATCTTCGCGTGTCTTCAACAGGCACATCATCGTCTCGTGGACAGCCTCCGGCTCCTGCCGCAGATCGTGAACATCGAGCCCCGCAAGCGTCGCCGCCCAATCGAGCGTCTCGGCAACGCCGGGTACCTTTCGCAGGTCCTCCTTGCGCACCGCTGCAACCATATGGGCGATCTGCAACGCCAGCGCGGTGTCGATGCCGGGCGTGCGCGTCAGGATGATCTTCGCTTCGCGATCGACGTCGGGGAAATCGACATAATGGTAGAGGCAGCGCCGGCGCAGCGCGTCGGAAAGTTCGCGCGTCCCGTTCGACGTCAGCACCACGCGCGGAATCGAGGTCGCTTTGATGGTGCCCAGTTCAGGAATGCTGAGCTGAAAGTCCGACAGCAGTTCGAGCAGAAAAGCCTCGAACTCCTCGTCTGCCCGATCCACCTCGTCGACCAGAAGGACCGGCGGCTTCTTGCGGCGAATGGCCGCAAGCAGCGGCCGCTCCAGAAGATATCGCTCGGAGAATATGTGCTCTTCGATCGCATCGGCGCTTTCGCCAACGCCTTCCCGCGTCTTGATAGCCAGGAGCTGGCGCTGATAGTTCCACTCGTAAAGTGCGGCGTTCTGATCGAGGCCTTCATAGCATTGCAGGCGGATCAGCTGGGCCCCGTGCACCGCGGCGAGCGCTTTCGCCACTTCAGTCTTGCCGACGCCGGCCTCGCCTTCGAGCAGCAGCGGCCGCTTCAGGAAATCCATCAGCCACAGCGCCGTCGCAATGTCGCGATCGGCGACGTAGCCAACTGCGGCCAAGCGGTCGGAGATGGTTTTTCGATCGAGGGTCATCGGACGGACCTTCCTCCGTCGATAGAAATGACACGCCTCACCCATGCAAACCGAGCTTGTCCGCCGCCATCCAGGTGCGCCAATTGTCGTGTGGCATCGCGATGTGGGTCGACCCCAGGAACTTGAAGGCGTCGTTCACCGCGTTGGCGAAGCACGGCACGCCGCCGACATTCGGACTCTCACCCACCCCTTTCGCTCCGATCGGGTGATGCGGCGACGGTGTCGTCGTCCAGTCGGTCTCCCACTTCGGCGTCTCGACCGCCGTCGGCAGGAAATAATCCATGAACGACGCCGTGGTCACGTTGCCCTCATCGTCGTAATGGATCTCTTGACCCATGGCGATGCCGAAGGCCTCGGTCAGACCGCCGTGGATCTGGCCTTCAATGATCATCGGATTGATACGCGTCCCGCAGTCATCCAGCGCATAGAACCGCCGGACCTTGGTCACGCCGGTATCGACGTCCACATCGACCACGCAGATATAGGCGCCGAACGGATAGGTCATGTTCGGCGGATCGTAGTAGCTGACAGCTTCCAGTCCCGGTTCCATGCCGGGCGGCACGCTGTTGTACGCGGCCCAAGCGAGCTCCGTCATGGTCTTGAAGCGTTCGGGGTTGCCCCTCACGCGGAAACGGTCGACGTCCCATTCGAGGTCGTCGTCGTGCACCTCGAGCAGGTGCGCGGCGATCATCTGCGCCTTGGCCTTGATCTTGCGCGCGGCCATGGCGGTCGCAGCACCGGAGACCGGCGTCGACCGCGAGCCATAGGTGCCGAGACCGTAAGGCGCCGTATCGGTGTTGCCTTCCTCGACGGTGATGTTGTCGGCCGGCAGACCAATTTCGCTGGCGATGATCTGGGCATAGGTGGTTTCGTGGCCCTGCCCCTGCGATTTGGTGCCGAGCCTGGCGATGGCCGTGCCGGTCGGGTGGATGCGGATCTCAGCGGAATCGAACATGGCGATGCCGAGGATGTCGCAATTGCGCGAGGGCCCGGCGCCGACGATCTCGGTGAAGAACGCAACGCCGATGCCCATGAGTTCGCGCGTCTCGCCGCGCCTGAAGGCTTCCTGCTTGGCTTTCTGCTCGGCGCGCAGCTTGGCATAGCCGACCGTATCCATCGCCTTCTTCAGAGCGACGTGATAGTCCCCGGAATCATATTCCCAGCCCAACGCCGAGGTGTAGGGGAACTGCTCGCGCCGGATCAGATTCTTCATCCGGAACTCCGCCGGGTCCAGCCCGAGCTTCAGCGCCATGATGTCCATGACGCGCTCGATGCAATAAGCCGCCTCAGTGACGCGGAACGAGCACCGATAGGCTACGCCGCCCGGCGCTTTGTTGGAATACACACCATCAACGCTGACATGCGCGACTGGAAAGTCATAAGACCCAGTCACGATGTTGAAGAAGCCAGCCGGCCATTTGCTTGGGTCGGCGCAAGCATCGAAGGCGCCGTGATCGGCCAGTGTGTGGACGCGCAAGCCTGTGACCCTGCCGTCCTTGGTCGCTGCTATCTCCGCAGTCATGTGGTAGTCGCGCGCAAACGCCGTCGTCGACAGGTTCTCGATGCGATCCTCGACCCATTTCACCGGCCGTCCGGTCACGATCGACGCGACAATTGCGCAGATATAGCCGGGATAGGCGCCGACCTTGTTGCCGAAGCCGCCGCCGATATCGGGCGCGATGACGTGGATCTTGTGCTCAGGGATTTTCGAGATCAGCGAGGCAACGGTGCGGATCACGTGCGGGGCCTGGAACGTGCCCCAGATCGTCAGTTCGCCCTTGATCTTGTCGAACGAAGCAACGCACTGGCAGGTCTCGAGCGGACAGGGATGCACCCGCTGATAGGAGATCACCTCTTTGACCGTCACCTCTGCCTTGCGGAAAGCGGCGTCCGTGCCGTCCTTATCGCCCATCTCCCACGCGAAGATGTGATTGTAGTGCTTGCGGCTGCCGTGCGCGCCATCGGTCTTGTCCTTGATGTCCTCGCGCAAGACGGGCGCGTCCTTTGCCATCGCCTTGAACGGGTCAATGACGACAGGCAGCCCTTCGTATTCAACCTCGACCAGGTCCGTCGCATCGGCCGCGACATAGCGGTCTTCGGCGATGACGAAGGCGACCTCCTGGTTCTGGTACAGCACCTTCTCCTCGGCCAGCACGGCCGCGACGTCGCCTGCGAGCGTCGGCATGTAGTGCAGGCTCAGCGGCTTGAGGTCGGCCGCAGTCAGCACCGCGAGCACCCCCGGCACCGCTTTGGCTTTGGATGGGTCGATTTTCTTGATGCGGGCGTGGGCATGCGGCGAGCGGGTGAAATCGCCGTACAGCATGCCGGGCAGCTTCAGGTCGTCGACATAATTGCCCTTGCCCTGGATGAAGCGGATGTCCTCGACACGCTTCCGCTTGCAACCCATCCCCTGGAGTTTTTCGGCGCGCTCAGCGGAAGTGGGGGTCATGTCGTTCATTCTGCCGCCTCCTGCAACGGTACGCCGCCGAGCTTGGCGGCGGCGTATTGAATCGCTTTAACGATGTTCTGGTAACCGGTGCAGCGGCACAGGTTGCCCGAGATGCCGAATCGGATTTCCTCTTCGGTCGGCGATGGGTTCTCCTGCAGCAACCGGTAAGCGCGCATAATCATGCCGGGCGTGCAGAAGCCGCACTGCAGGCCGTGCATTTCACGAAAACCTTCCTGCAGCGCATGGAGCGTGCCGTCGGCATTGGCCATACCTTCGATGGTGCGGATGTCCGAGCCGGTGAGCTGCACTGCGAACACCGTGCAGGACTTCACGGACTTGCCGTCGAGATCGACGGTACAGGCCCCGCAATGCGTGGTGTCGCAGCCGATATGCGAGCCGGTGAGGTTCATTTGCTCGCGCAGAAAGTGGATCAGCAGCGTACGCGGCTCGACCAGCGCTTCTACCGGCTTGCCGTTCACGGTCAGAGCGATCTGGGATTTTGGCATGTGTATCTCCCGGTCAGGCGCGGGCGCGCTCTTTGGCAAGCGCAAGCGCTCGGGCGAGCATCACACCCGCCATCTTGGTGCGGTAAGCCGCCGGCCCGCGGCTGTCGGCGGCCGGCGACGTAATCGCCTCGGCGGCGTCGGCCGCCTTTTTCAAGGTGGCGGCGTCGAGCGTCGAGCCGGTGACGATCTTTCCGGCCTGCTCGGCCCACAGCGGCGTCTCCGCCACATTGGTCAAGCCGATCGAACAGCTTGCCACCTTGCCGCCGCTGATTGTCAGCACCACCGCCGCGGCGGCCGTCGCGTAATCACCGATTTTACGCTTGAGCTTCTGATAGGCGTAGCCGTGGCCCACGACTGGCACCGGGATGCGAACGGCCGTCACGATCTCGCCGGGCTCCAGCGACGTGAAGTAGGCGCCCTGGTAGAAATCGCGCGCCGCAATGCGGCGCTCGCCGGCCTTCCCGACCACGGTATAGCTCGCGCCCAGGCATATCATCACGGCCGGCATGTCGTTGCCGGGATCGCCGTTGGCCACGTTGCCACCAATGGTGCCGAGGTAGCGCACCTGCGGGTCGGCGATCAGCAGTGACGTTTCACGCAAAATGGGGATTTTCTTGCCCAGCAGATCAGAGCCGATCAGCTCGTGCTGCGTTGTCGTCGCGCCGATGACGACATCGCGGCCGTCCTCGCGAATGCCCTTGAGGTCCACGATACCGCCGAGATCGACCAGATGTGCCGGGCTCGCGAGCCGCAGCTTCATCATGGGAATGAGGCTGTGCCCGCCGGCGATGGCGCGCGCGTCGTCGCCCAGACTGCCGAGCAGACCGACCGCTTCCTTGACGGATGTGGGGCGGTGATAGGCAAAAGACCCAGGTATCACGGCATCCTCCCGCGTGATCGGCGGCTGGGTCGCGATCCGGAGCTTTGCCCAGCGACACCGGCGCCGCTTAACGTTTAGCCGAGGAAGGGTGACGAAATGTGCGGCGCAGCAACAACATCCCATGCACGAGCCGAGCCAGATCTTCACCGATGGCGACCGCATTGCACGGACGGCGGCGGGGGCGCACGAATTGCGTCAGTCCCACTGACGCAAGAACTCCCGGGTACGACGCTTGTTTTGCTATGGCGGCAAACTGCATGGGATTTTGTTGCGACGCAAACGCCAACCGGGAAATGGCTGCCGTCTGGCTTTTTCCTCAGCCGAGCTTTACGCCGATCCGAGACTTCAACCAGCTGACCCGACTGCGGCTGATCGGAACCGCGTAGTGATCGGTGGCAGCCATCTCTACCATATCGCTGTCACCGGACCGCCTATAGCCGATGACACGCTCGATGTTGATGATGTGGCTGCGATGAATACGAGCGAAAAGGCTCTTGTCGAGCCGCGACTCGATCTCGCCGATGCCCAGCGGGCAAAACAGCTTGTCGGTCCCATTGAAGATATACGTGTAATGGGCATTGGCATGGATGGCGACGACGTCTTCGACGGCAATGAAGTGAGTGGCGCCATCGCGCTCGATCGGCAGGCGGCGCGCGATGCGCGGTGGCGGCGCGCCAGCGCCTCCAAGTGGCGCGTATGTACCGCGTCCCAACTCGGTTTCATTGCTCCCCAGGCCGGCGATTGCCGAGGCGGCCCGGGCATGTGCTTCCGCGAGTTCCGGAATTTCCGTCAGCATCGAAGCTTCGAGCGCACCTTGCATCAAAATTGATTGTTCTCTCGCGCGATCCGGCACCAGGAACAAAAGAAATATCCCGGACACGCAAAATGCGACGACGGCGACGACGATTGCAAGCAGGTCGGTCGAGAGCGCCGGGGCCCCAGATGGCGTTACCGGGCGTGGGAAAAGCGTCATGCCCGCCATGGCCGTATAGTGCATCCCCGAAACGGCAATTCCGAAGACGATCGCCGACAGGATCAGCGGCGGCCGCCCTCCCCTGCCTGTCGCCAGCCAAAGTGCCAATTCGGATGCCGCGATGGCGATGACCAAGCTCGCCGCGACATAGACCGGTGCATGCACCATATGGGCGCTCGCGTGCAGCGCGGTCATGCCGATGTAATGCATCGAAAAGATACCGCTCCCCATCAAAGCCGCGGACAAGGTCAAGCGAACCCATGTGAGAGGGCCGGCACTGATGGCAAACACCGCGGTGCCGACGACGATGACGCAAACCAGAAAGGACAGGAGCGTCGGGAACACCAGGTAATCGACAGAAAAAGGCAATCGGGTGGCCAGCATCCCGACGAAATGCATGGTCCATATCGCAACGGCCAAGGAGAAGGCAGCGCCCGCGAGCAGTAGCCTCCTTCGCGTTCCAACAGCGCCGCCAATCTGCACAGCCAGACTGAAACCCACATAGGCGCCCTGGATCGCCATCACGATCGAAAGCAAGACAAGCCAGGGCTCATATGCCACGAGCATTGCCGCGACCCTTTCCCGATCGGTGATTATCTTCTTATTGCGAATTTCCACAATCATAAGATGCGCTTGGCGTTCCGCCGAGACACATTTATGCGAGGCGGTCAGCACTTTCCGCCCCTGCTACCGGAATACTGCCTCGTCGCTGCACGTGCATCGCATGGATTTACTTTGTTTTGCGGCCTTGGGGGTGCCGCAGCCATTATTTGGCGATCCGCGAGAGTATCAGCCGCCCTTTCCCCAGCGAATGTCATAAGGCCGATCGAAGGCGACGACCATCAAACACGTGGACTTGCCTTGGCAGGAGAACTGATGCGGCATGTGGCTCGCCATCATGGCAAACCCGCCTGGCCCGAGCCGCGTGGGGGGA
>DATBYN010000505.1:0-6264 GCA_036513695.1 Bradyrhizobium sp.
GATTCGTGGGTCTTGATGACGTCCTTGAGGCGGTACGACGAATAGGTCGTGTTGCCGATGAATTCGATGGATTTGACGCCGGTCTTGGGGCCCTCGGTGATCGTGAAAATGAGGTCGACGCGGTTGTTCGGCTGCTCGATGATCTCGGGATTGACGTGGACGTCGTAGCGGCCGGAGCGGCGATAGATTTCGGCGATGCGCTGGGCGTCGGACTGCACCATGGGACGCGACAGCGTGCCGCGCGGCTTGGATTGGATTTCCGCCGAAAGCTGCTCGTCCTTGACCTTCTTGTTGCCCTCGAAGGCGACCCGTCCGATCACCGGGTTCTCGACCACGGTCACCAGCAACCGGCCGCCGGCCGAGTTGATCTTGACGTCCTGGAACAGGCCGGTCTCGATCAGTGCCTTGAGCCCGTCATCGATCGCTGCTTGATCCAGGCGCCCCCCGGGCCCCGGCTTGAAATACGAGCGGATGGTCTCGAGCTCGACCCGCCGGTTGCCTTCGACCTGGATCGAGGACACGGTCTGGGCCGCGGCAGGCGGCGAAACCAGGATAGCCGCCAGCGTCCCGACGACCGGCAGGGCGCACATGACCAGGGCGGCCAACAAGCCCCCCCGAACTCGCATTCCAACGTTCATGCGCAAAGCGCCCTTGTCATTCCAGTGCCGGCCCACGCCCCCACGCGAACCGGCAGATTCCCATTCAGTGCCCAGCTTGTAGCCAATTTCGCCGGTGGGGCAAAAGTCCTATCGCATTGTAATTTCAATTTCATTCCAACACGTTGCCTATTGGCCACGTCACAAAAAAGCCCGTTTCAGGATGCCGCGAGGTGCAGAATGTCGTTGTAGGTCGCAAACACCATCAGCATCAGCACCAGACCGAGCCCGATTCGGAACCCCATCTCCTGAGCCCGATCCGACAGCGGGCGTCCGCGCACCGCCTCCACCGCATAGAACAAAAGGTGACCGCCGTCGAGCAGCGGTACCGGGAACAGGTTCAACAACCCGATCGAGACCGAGAGCACCGCGGCGAGATGCACCAGCGCCGCAAGGCCGATGGTGGCGACTTGACCGGAAATCTGGGCGATCCGAAGCGGGCCGCCGACCTGGTCGGCCGCCTCGCGGCCGGTAAACACGCCGCCGATATAGGCGAGCGTGCGGTCGATCACGAACCAGGTTTCCTTGACGCCGAGCCAGAGCGCGGTCGCCGGATTCACCCGCTCGGTCGTGACATCGCCGGAGACGGTCTTGCGGGTGATTCCGAGCACGCCGAGCCGATGAGCATTGCCGAACGGATCTTTCACTTCCTTGAGTTCCGGCGTGCCGTTCAGCTGCAGCGTCGAATCGCCGCGCTTGATCGTGAACGTCAAATGTTCGCCGGCCCGCACGCCGACGATCCGCTGCATATCGCTGAAACTTTCGATCTTGGTGCCATCGATCGCGGTTACGACGTCGCCGACCTGAAAACCGGCGGCCGCCGCGGCGCTGCCCGGCTCTACCTGATCGACCTGCGCCGTCGTGCTCGGCTTGCCGAAGAACGTGAACAGGCAGGCGAAGATCAGGATCGCCAGAATAAAATTGGCAATCGGACCGGCGGCTACGATCGCGGCACGCGCTCCGACGTTCTTGTGGTGGAAGCTTCCCTTGCGCTCTTCGTCGGTCATGTTGGCGAGCATTTCAGACGATGGCGTCGAGGCCTCGCTGTCGTCGCCGAAGAATTTGACGTAGCCGCCAAGCGGGATGGCCGAAATCTTCCAACGCGTGCCATGCCGGTCGTTGAAGCCGAAAAGTTCCGGCCCGAAACCGAGCGAGAATGTTAACACCTTCACGTCGGTCCAGCGGGCGACCAGGAAGTGACCGAGCTCGTGGAAGAACACGACGATCGTCAGCACGAACAAAAAGGGGATGACGTAACCGATGAGCCCGTGACTCAACGTGTTGAAACCATGAAGAAAAAACTCGGACATCGGATTCCCCTTACCCAGAGCCGCAAGGCCCTGTTCCCCAACCCTCTAGGATGCCTTTAAGGCAATTTGAGGCAATAGGGTGGCAGCTTTATTTCGTGCGTTATGGTCAACGGCGATAGCGTCGTCGGCCGAAGTCAACGGTGCCAGATTGCCGGAGCGAATCCAGCTTTCCAGCGTCGCCTCGACGAGGCGCGCGATCGCGCCGAATCTGATCTTGCCGGCGATGAAGGCCGCGACCGCCACCTCGTTGGCCGCATTATATACCGTAGTTGCCCCGCGTCCGGTCCTTAAAGAATCGTAAGCCAGCCGGAGTGCCGGAAAACGACCGAAGTCGGGCGCCTCGAATGTCAGTTGTCCGATCTTGGCAAGATCGAGCTTCGCCGCCGGCCCGTTGATGCGATCAGGCCATCCGAGGCAATGCGCGATCGGCGTGCGCATGTCCGGCGAACCCAATTGCGCGACCACCGAACGATCAGAAAATTCGACCATGCCGTGGATGATCGACTGCGGGTGTACCAGCACATCGATCTCATCCGGCGTCAGCGCAAACAGATAGGAGGCTTCGATGACTTCGAGCCCCTTGTTCATCATCGATGCGGAATCGATGGTGATCTTCTGTCCCATGCTCCAGTTCGGATGCTTGAGGGCCTGCGCCAGCGTCGCCTGCTCGATATCGGCAATCGCCCAGGTCCGGAATGGCCCGCCGGAGGCAGTGATGATCACCCGGACCAGCTCCTCGCGGTTCCCCGAGCCCAGCGCCTGAAACAGCGCGTTATGTTCGGAATCGGCCGGCAGGATGCAGGCGCCAGCTTTGGCCGCGCGCTCCATGAAGAAATCGCCCGCACAAACAAGGCATTCCTTGTTAGCAAGCGCGACAGTCGCGCCGCGATCGACCGCCGCGAGCGCCGGCTTCAATCCGGCCGCGCCGCTGACCGCCGCCATCACCCAATCCGCCGGCCGGGCAGCGGCTTCGATCACCGCACTTTCGCCGGCGCCGCATTCGGTGCGGGTGCCGGCGAGCGCATCCCTGAGCTCAGCGAGACGACTGGGATCTGCCACCGCCGCGAACCGCGCGCCGAATTCCCTTGCGAGCTTCGCCAGCGCCGGCACGTTGGTATGCGCGGTCAACGCCTCGACCTGGTAACGGTCGCGCGCGGCCCGCAGCAAATCCATGGTGCTGTCGCCGATGGAACCGGTGGCACCCAGCACGCTCACGGTGCGCGCGGAGGATGCGGCTGCCTTGTTGTTACGCAATGGAACTGCGCTCATGTTTTCACCAAACCATAAGACCGCGGCCGACGCCATCCACGCCACCCCGCAAAAGACCGAAAATCGCCGCCATGACCACCGCGGCGACATACCCGTCCAGGCGATCGAGTAGCCCGCCATGCCCCGGGATTATGTGACTTGAGTCCTTGACGCCGAAACGCCGTTTCACCGCTGACTCAAAGAGGTCCCCGGCTTGCGAAACCACGGAGAGTGCCGCGCCCAATAGCAGAAACGAGCCGGGTCTGCCGAGCCCGAACGCCGCAAACCCTCCGGATACCGCAAGGCTCGCGGCAAACCCGCCGATCGCCCCCGCCCACGTCTTCTTCGGACTGACCCGCGGCCACAGCTTCGGCCCGCCAAGGCCGCGACCTGCAAAATAGCCGCCGATATCGGTCACCCATACCACGAGCAGGATCAGGATCAGCGCGACGAATCCGTAAACCTGGTCGAGGCGTACCAGCACCGACGCGATCTCGGCTGCGGCGGCATAGCAATATCCGGCCGTAGCCCAAATCCGCTGCCGCGGCGAAAGCAACGCAATTGCGGCCAGTCCGAGCGCTAGTACCACAAGCGCAGCGTCGATCCGCGTGGTGGCGAGACAGACCCCCGCTATCGCGAGCGCAACGGCTCCCGATCCGGCGATGCGCGCCTCCCGCGCCACACCAATGATGGTCAACCATTCGACATAGAGGCCTATCGCGGCCAGCGTCACCAGAACGGCCCACGGCCATCCGCCGGCGTAGGCAATCGCAATGGCGACCGGTGCCAGCACCAAGGCTGCGGCTACCCGAACCAGGAGATTGCGCGAACCCTGCTCGGCCATGGCCGCTGGCGTGGCTTTGCTGTCGGTCACGATCCGGTTTTCGCAGCCAGACCGCCGAAACGGCGTTCCCGTCTGGCGTATTCGGCGATCGCGCCCTCGAGTGCGGCCTTGTCGAAATCCGGCCAATGGATCGGCACGAATACGAGTTCGCTGTAGGCCGCCTGCCACATCAGAAAATTCGACAGCCGCTGTTCGCCGCTGGTGCGAATGATCAGGTCGGGATCGGGAATATCCGGCGCATTGAGGTATTGGCCGAGCGTGTCGGCGTCGATCGAGGACGGCTCGCGCTTGCCATCTTTGACCTCGCGCGCCAACCGCTGCGCTGCTTGGGCGATTTCCTGCCGCGAGCCGTAGTTGAAGGCGACCACAAGGTTGAGCTTTGTGTTCTGCTTGGTCAATTCCTCGGCTTCGTTCAGGAGCGCGCAAATGTCTGCTTCCAAGCCGGCGCGCTCGCCGATCACACGCACCCGCACCCCGTCGCGATGCAGCGTCGCAAGATCGTTGCGGATGAAGCGCCGCAGCAGGCCGAACAGGTCGCCGATTTCGGTCGCTGGGCGTGACCAGTTTTCCGAGCTGAAGGAGAAAATCGTCAAATAGAGAATGCCGAGTTCGTGGGCGGCGCGAACCACGCGGCGCAGCGCCTCGACGCCCCGGCGATGGCCTTCCGCGCGCGGCAGACCGCGCGCCGCGGCCCAGCGTCCGTTGCCATCCATGATGATCGCCACATGCAAGGGAGGATCGGCGCGATCCGGTCCATCGGTTGCGGGCGCTGCGGCGTTCGACATTGATCAGTCCTTAGCGATCAGTCTTTAGCGATCAATCCTCAAACGGTGAGGATTTCCTTTTCCTTGGCCGCAAGCAACTGATCGATTTCCGAAATCGTTCCGTCGGTCGCCTTCTGCACTTCATTGGCCAGACGCTCCTGATCGTCCTCGGAAATCTCGTGATTCTTCTCAAGCTTCTTGACGGTATCGAGACCATCACGGCGGACGTGGCGGACCGCAACGCGCGCAGCTTCAGCATATTTGTGCGCGACTTTCACGAGTTCCTTGCGGCGCTCCTCGTTAAGCTCGGGAATGCGCAGGCGCAGCACCTGCCCTTCGGTGGCGGGACTCAAACCGAGATTGGAATCGATGATTGCCTTTTCCACCGCCTTGACCATCGACTTGTCCCAAACCTGCACCGAGAGCAGCCGCGGCTCAGGCACGCTGATGGTCGCGAGCTGGTTCAGCGGCATGTGGGTGCCATAGGCATCGACCTGCACCGGTTCCAGCATGGAGGCCGCGGCGCGACCGGTGCGCAAGCCACCCAATTCATGCTTGAGAGCCTGGGTGGCGCCTTGCATGCGGCGTTTCAATTCGTTGATGTCGAACGTAGCGGTGGGCATAACGCTCTCCCTCCTGAAAACTCTTCGTCGAGGCTGTCCAAGGTATTCGCGCGAGCGATGGCCTGCGCGAACCCGTCAGCCGGCGACGATGGTGCCGTGACCTTTGCCGAGCAGGATCGCGCCCATCGCATCCGGCTCGGCGATCGAGAATACGATGATAGGCAGCGACGTCTCGCGGGCAAGCGCGAAAGCGGTCGCATCCATGACCTTGTAGCCACCTTCGATGGCCTGCGAATGCGTCAGCCGGTCGAACCGCTTGGCGGAGGGGTCCTTTTTCGGATCGGCGCTGTAGACGCCATCGACGTTGGTGGCTTTCAGCACCGCCTGCGCGCCGATTTCGGCCGCGCGCAAGACCGCTGTTGTGTCGGTGGTGAAGAACGGATTGCCGGTCCCGCCGCCGAGCAGCACGATGCGGCCCTCGGCCAAGTATTTGTGCGTCGCCGCTCGGGTGTAGAGTTCCGAAATCTGCGGCATCACGAAAGCTGACAGCGTCCGCGCCGGCGCCCCTCGCCGCTCGATCGCGGCCTCCAGCGCCAGGCAGTTCATCACGGTCGCAAGCATGCCCATGGTATCGCCGGTCGGGCGCGATACGCCGCGCGACGATACTTCGACGCCGCGGATGATGTTGCCGCCGCCGACCACGACGGCGATTTCAGCGCCAAGCTTCTGGGCGGCGATCAATTCGCCGGCGACGCGGTCCAGGGTTGGTTGATCGAGGCCGAAGGAATTTGCGCCAGCGAGATATTCGCCCGAGAGCTTGATCACCACGCGACGATAGACCGGCTCAGCCATTTGCGAATCGCTTTCCTTCTCCGCGCG
>DATBYN010000506.1:0-5289 GCA_036513695.1 Bradyrhizobium sp.
GCCGGGAGCAGAAACAGCGCTCGCAGACCGCGTTCGCCGCGGACCACGACTTGCCCGACGCCGAACGCGATGGCCCAGACGAGATAGGCGTAGAGGATCGGGCGCCAATCGGCGAACCCCGCATTGATGGCTCCGGTCGCGTGCAGAATCTGGATCAGCAGCAGGAGCAAGAATGCCAGCGAGGCAAGGACAAGGAGCGCTCGTCCTGCATTGTTCCGGCTGACAGGGAGCCGCCGCGATGCGAGCTTGTGGTGCGGCTCACCCGCCAGCGGTGATGAATTCTGCATCAACATCGCACTCTGCCGACTTGGAATTTGATCCGGTTGCTGGAGAAAGCTTCGGCTGGCGCCGCGAGCGACGCCAGCCGAAGGTCCGATGATCCGTCGGACGGATGTCGCGGGAAACTACGCCATGCCGAGCGACGCCTTATAGAGCGCGATCTGCTTCTCGCGACCGATCTGGTCGGTCAGTTTTTCCCACGCCGCGGCGATCGCGTTGGCGCCGGTCTGCGCGTCCGCCCGGCCGGCGAAGATCTTGGTCAGTTCGTCCTCCGCGATGCTGTAGTACTGGAAAATGCCGGGGATGCGTGGCTCGACCGCACGGTTCGGATGATTATAGGAGCCGAACTGCGAGTTCAGATAAGAGGTAATGTATTTTTTGTCGTAACCCGCCGCCACCCATTCGTCGATGTTGGAATGACTGGTCCGGTGAACCTGGAAGCCGGACGGATACATGACGGTCCAGAGCGAGAGATCCTTGCCGCCGACATGCGCTGCCGCGCTCCACGCCGCCTTGTGCTTGCGCTCGTCGCCGTTGACCCTCGCCATGACGTAAATGCCCCAGCCGAGATAGGCGCAGTTCGGAGCATGGTTTGGACCGCTCGCGAGCTTGTCCCATTTTCCCGTCTTGGAATTATAAACGTCGTCCGATCCGGGCAGGATGTCGAAGCCGACGATGTCGCCGATGACGGAGGTGTCGCTCGCTTTCGCCACCTGGCCGATATCTCCCCACCACGGGATCATCGAGCCGATGCCGGCCAAAAATTGCTGGAAGCCGGTGGTGTTCGGATCGGCGTTGAGTTGATCGGCCGGCTCGGACGGCAGCGCGTCGATGACGTCCTGAATGGCGCGAACCCAGGCCGGGTTGTTGATGCGCGGCTTCATCGTGTCGACATCGAACAGCCAGGCCTTGTCGTCCGGATGCTTCGCATAAGCGCTGGCGCGGCTGCCGAGGAAATAGAAGCCGAACCCACCCCAGGGCTTTGGCGCATCGAGGTAGCCGACCGCATTCTGGCCCTTGAATTTCTTGCCCTTGAGGAATTTTGTTACGGCCTGGACCTGTTGCCAGGTCTTCGGCACGCCCCACTCGGTCTGGTTGCCGGCGTCTTTCCAGGCCTTGGCCAGACCCGCGTCGGAGAAATAGTCGGTCCGGTAATTGAAGTTGTGGCAGTCGCCGTCGATGGTGACCCGATAGGTCTTGCCGTTCCAGGTGCCGACCGGCGGCTTCAAATAGTCCACATAATCGTTGATATCGATCTGCTTCTTGACCCAGTCCGGCATCTCCGACGCCAGGCCCTTGCCGCACACATCGCCCTCGAACGGGGCGCCCATTTCAAGGATGTCGAAGTCGACCGTGCCGGTCGCGATCGCCTGCTGCAGTCGCGGGTTGTAATCAGCCTGGGCGAGGTCGATCCAGGAAATTTTTGCACCCGTATAGGCCTCCCACGGTTTCAGGAAACCGCGGAACAGCAAATTGTGCAGATTCTGGTTGTTTAATCCCATGAAGGAGAGTTCGACGCCCTTGAATTCGCCCTCCTTGACGTTCGCTTTGGTCGGGCCGAGGCAAAGCTCGCCGACCTTCTGCCAATCGGCGTCGGTTGGAGCGCCTTTGCCCACACCTGGGAGCTGTAAGATTTGCGCCCGCAGATTGTCCTGTGCCAGCGCACGCTCGGAAAACGTGCCGAGAGCGCCGGGGAAGCCGAGGGCAGCCGCGCTGGCCGCCCCCTTGAGGACAGTGCGCCGGTTCGGCCGCATTCGGAGATGTTGATCGTACTCTTGCTGTTTCACCACGAAACCTCCCTGATTTTTTGATGCCAAGTCTTCTGATGCCAACTCTTTTGATGCCAAGTCTTTTGATGCCAAGTCTTTTGATGCCAAGTCCTTTAATGCCAAGTCCTTTAATGCCAAGTCTTTTGTGATGCTGAGTTTCAGTCGCCTGAGCACCGCTAGTGTGGGATAGGGCGTGCGCGGGGACTCATGTGTCCTCCGCTCTTGTTGGCGATATCCGGACAGGTGGTGGCAGAGGCCGTTTCGAGTATGCAACAGCCCTGACCAATGTCAACGAACCGCGGGGAAGCGTTGCAACGGGCATGGAGCTTTCGCGGCGGCAGATCCTTCCCTGAGAGGGAGCGCGGCGCGTTGCAAGCGCGTGCGGTGCCGCAAGATCGGTAGGCCGCCTTTGTTGATGCGGTTGAGCCAGGCCGGGTCGGGCGCAATTTCACCCTTCTTGAACACGAAGCAGCCGTAGAGGCGCCGTTCGGCGGTGGACGGGACTACCGATTTTTTGGTGCTTCAAAACGGGCTCAAGCAAGAGTGCGGGTAATGTCGCCTATGCGATCGATCTCGCCCAAGCTACCTCGCGCGGGCCGCACCAGATACCCGAGCACAAATACTACAAGCGCTATAATTTCAAAGCCGAAGCAATGGCGCAGCGATGCCCATCATCTCTCCATGCGCGCAGCAAGACGATGGGTTTCCGACCACACCGGTATTGGGACCTGCCTCTCGACAAGGTACCGGGTTTTAGGCAAAACATTGGAAAAGATCGCAGAACGAGGTCGGGCGGGGAAAGCTCTCCCGCCGCCTTGCTTCGAATGCTGCGTTGGGCACAGGGCGGACGATTGATGCATTCCGGTGATGGCGCGACTGAATTCGACTACGTCATCGTCGGCGCCGGGTCGGCCGGATGCGTGCTGGCCAATCGGCTGACTGCGGACGGCAAATATTCGGTGCTGCTGCTCGAAGCCGGCCCCGAAGACCGCAACCTCTGGATCCATGTGCCGCTCGGCTACGGCAAATTGTTCAAAGAAAAAACCGTCAACTGGATGTACCAGACCGAACCCGAGCCGGGTTTAGGCGGGAGGTCGGTGTTCCAGCCCCGCGGCAAAGTTCTGGGCGGATCGAGCTCGATCAACGGCCTGTTGTATGTTCGTGGCCAGCACGAGGATTACGATCGCTGGCGCCAGCGCGGCAATCTGGGGTGGGGCTTTGACGACGTCCTGCCTTATTTCAGGAAGGCCGAAAATCAAGAGCGCGGTGCCGACGATTTCCATGGTGCCGACGGCCCGCTGCCGGTTTCCGACATGATCCACATCGATCCGCTTTCCGCAGCGTTCATTGAGGCTGCAGCCGAGACCGGCATACCCAAAAATCCGGATTTCAACGGTGCGACGCAGGAGGGCGCCGGGTTTTTCCAGACTACGACGCACCGGGGAAGGCGAGCGAGCACGGCGGTGGCGTATCTCCGCCCTGCCTTGAGCCGAAAGAATCTACGGGTCGAGACGTCCGCGCTGGCGCAACGCATTCAGTTCGATGGGCGGCGCGCGGTGGCGATCGAATACCGCAAGGAAGGGAGCTTGCGGACAGCGCGGGCGCGCAAGGAAATACTGGTTACCAGCGGGGCGTATAATTCGCCGCAATTGCTGCAGCTCTCCGGCGTCGGCCCGGCCGAACTGCTGCGCAAGCACGGCATCGATGTCGTGCTCGACGCACCGGGGGTAGGGCACGATCTGCAGGATCACATGCAGGTCAGAATAGTCACCCGTTGCACGAAGCCCATCACGCTCAACGACACCGTCAACCATCCCGTCCGGCGAATGTTGGCCGGTGCGCGATACGCGGCGTTCCGCACGGGATGGCTGACCATCGCGGCCGGCACGTCAGGCGCGTTCTTCAAGACCAATCCCCGCCTCGCCACGCCGGATATCCAGATCCACTTCCTGCCATTCTCGACCGACAAGATGGGAGAAAAGTTGCATTCGTTTTCCGGCTTCTCGGCTTCGGTCTGCCAGCTTCGCCCCGAGAGCCGCGGTTCGCTTCGCATCCGGAGTGCCGACCCGGCAGAGCCTCCGGAAATACGCATCAACTATCTCGCCAGCGAAGTCGATCGCGCCGCCAACGTCGAAGGCCTGAAGATCTTGCGCAGGATTCTGCAGGCGCCGGCGCTCAGATCTTTTGTGGTCGAAGAGGTCGATCCCGGCGCAAAGATTTCGACCGATGAGGAGCTGCTGAATTTCTGCCGGCAGCGCGGTACTACAGTTTATCATCCGACGTCAACCTGCCGAATGGGAAACGATCCGCTCGCCGTCGTCGATCAGCGCTTGCGCCTTCGCGGCATCGAGGGCCTGCGCGTGGTCGACGCCTCGATCATGCCGGATCTGGTGTCGGGCAATACCAACGCCCCCGTCATCATGATCGCCGAAAAAGCCTCGGACATGATCCTGCAGGACGCGCGCTAGCGCGAGAAGCAACGTCAGAAGGCGCTCTTGTACCGCGATATCGCGCTGCCACTACCATAGAACCACATAGGTTCACCGCATTGGCTTGGCCCATGGTCGGTCATGCACGCGTCGCTCCAGGGTGGAGCTGCGACCTCGCGACCTCCAACAGGATATGCCTGTCGTCGCACGTGATTCTCGTTGGTGCGCGCCTCGGCCGCAGCTGACATGGCGAGCGACAGCACGAGCGGCAGCGCCGCCAGAAGGCATTTCATCCTCATTGTTCGGCTCCTTGAGTGGGGCCTCTCGGCCCGTTGAGGTGTCAGATACACGACCTCGCCTAGAGGCGAAAAATTCCTCGCACCATTAAATTACATTTTGGAAAGCTGAATTCGGGTTTAGATACAGGCTTGAACACTGGCCGCGATTCCAGCGCGGTCCCGAAGGGAGCCTCAATGGCGGCAATTCGAGTGCGGATCGGCACGCGCAAAAGCGCGATGGCGCTGGCGCAGACCGCGGAAATCGCCCGGCGTCTCGCCGCGGCCGCGCCCGAGGTCGAGGTCGAGATCGTCAAGTTCGAAACCACGGGCGACACCGATCAGGTTGGCAAGCTGTTGCCGCATGGCGGCAAGGGCGGCGCCTTCGTGGCCGAAATCCGCAAGGCTGTTTTATCCGGCGAATTGCAGGCCGCGATGCATTCACTAAAGGACATGCCGGGCAATGAAGACACCCCTCGGCTCGTGATCGGGGCGACGCTGCCGCGCGATCCGCCCGGCGACGTCCTGGTGCTGCGC
>DATBYN010000507.1:0-15173 GCA_036513695.1 Bradyrhizobium sp.
ATTCTGATCCTCTCCGGCCTTGCCGGCATCGAGGACAAGGTCAAGGGTCTCGGGGTCGGCGCCGACGACTACATGACCAAACCCTTCCACAAGGACGAGTTGGTTGCGCGCATCCATGCGATCGTGCGCCGCTCCAAGGGCCATGCCCAGTCGGTGATCCAGACCGGCGATCTCGTGGTCAATCTCGACACCAAGACGGTCGAGGTCGGCGGCCAGCGCGTGCATCTGACGGGCAAGGAATACCAGATGCTGGAGCTGCTTTCGCTCCGCAAGGGCACCACGCTGACCAAGGAAATGTTCTTGAACCATCTCTATGGCGGCATGGACGAGCCGGAACTGAAGATCATCGACGTCTTCATCTGCAAATTGCGCAAGAAGCTCGCCAACGCCTCGGAAGGCCGCAACTTCATCGAGACCGTGTGGGGCCGCGGCTATGTGCTGCGCGAGCCGCACGAGGTCGAAGAGCGGATTCCGGCCTGACCGACGTTTTTGGAGGGCCGGTCCGGCCCTCGCCTTCAGACTGAACCCCGCCGCAAACGGCGGGGTTTTTGTTTTTAGAGTGTCTTTTGGGGCGTCCTGGAGCGCGGTCGCGGTTGCGCCTCCTAGGCGATGGCCAGGCGTTTTCGTACCGCTTCCCGACCGATCTCCTGATGCAGCGGATACGCGCTCTCAAACAATCGCGGCCTGCCGATCGCATAGCCTTGCGCATAGCCGACACCGATTTCTCTCAACGCCGCAAGAATGCCCTCGCTCTCGACGCATTCGGCGACGACAGCCTTGCCCATCACTTTGGCCATGTGGACGATCATTTCGACCATGGCGCGATCGACATCGCTATTCAGGATTTCCTTCACAAAGCTGCCGTCGATCTTGATGGTGTCGACGGGCAGATGCTTCAGATAGCCGAACGATGAGGTACCGATGCCGAAATCGTCGAGTGCGAAGCGGCAGCCCCGTTTCTTCAAGGCCCCAATAAACCGCTGGGCGCTCGCTATGTTTGCGATCGCGGTGGTTTCGGTGATTTCAAAGCAGATCAGCTCGGGCGGGATATGGTGCGTTTCAAGCTGCCGGCACACGAAATCGACAAAATCATCGTCGCCCAGCGTCGCGCCCGAGAGATTGATGGCGCAGCTCCGCAGCGGGCCGGATCCAGCGGAGTCCAATCGGGCACCAAGCAGGGCGAAGGCATTTCCGACGACCCAGCGGTCCAGCAGCGGCATCAAGCCGTAGCGCTCGGCCGCCGGTATGAAGCCGCCTGGCGCAACGAGATTGCCGTCTTCATCGCGCAGCCTCAGCAACAGCTCGACACGCGAATGATCGGCCCCGTCATCGTCAAGCGCACGAATTTCCTGAGCGAACAGACAAAACCGCCCTTCGTCCAACGCATTCCTGATCCGTTGCACCCAACCCATCTCACCGACGCGCTGCAGCAGCTCGGTATCGCTGGGATGATAGATCTGAACGCGATTGCGGCCCTTCTCCTTTGCCAAATAGCACGCCATGTCGGCCGCCTTCAGCGTTTCCTCAACGGAAGTCGCCTCCGTGACGTGAACGAGACCGACGCTCATGCTGATATTGAAGGCACGGCGATTCCAGACAAAACTCTGTTCCTGCACCGCCAGCCGCAGCCGCTCCGCAACTTCCGCCGCAGAACCGGCGTCGCAATCTCGCAGCAGCACGCCGAACTCGTCGCCGCCCAATCGCGCCAGCAGCGCGCCCGCGCCGATGTTTCGCTCCAGCAGGCCGGTCGTTTGCCTCAACAACTGGTCGCCGGCGGCATGACCGCAGGTGTCGTTGACAACCTTGAACTGATCGAGATCAAGAAACATCAGCGAATGTCCGCCGCACTGATGTGACAAATCGCCGAGCGCCTGCTCAAGACGCAATTCGAACTCGCGGCGATTGGCTAGTCCCGTGAGCGCGTCGTGTGACGCTTGCCAGGACAGCTGGGCGACAAACTCCCGCTCCCGGGTCATGTCGTGAAGCACCAGCACCGCGCCCGCAGCCTCTCCGTCCGGGTGCAAGGGAGCGCCAACGATCGACACCGCTACCGCGCTCGAATCTGGCCTGACCAGCCACTGATGATCAACCACCACACCCTCACAGAGGCTTTGATCGATCAAACGGTCATTGGTCTTTCCGGTGGCTTCGTCGACCAGGCTGAACAACGAGCCGAGCGGCAGACCCTGTGCCGCCGCCGTGCTGCACCCGGTCAAGCGCTCCGCCGCCGGATTCATGTAGTCCAGCCGCCCGTCGGCATTCGTCGAGATTACTGCTTCGCCGATCGAGGCCAACGTCACTTCAGCCCGCTCTTTCTCGGCCTTCAGCGCGTTCTCGAAAGCAAATCGTTGCCGCATCAGCTTGCGGGTGTGAAAAACGATCAGGGAGATCAGCAAGACCGCGGTCAGCAAATTGGCGACCGTGAGCACAAGCTTGATGGACCGGGAGCCTTCTCCAAGGCTCCGCGAGAAGGCGATGGCGGCAGGGGCAAGCCGTAGGTTGATGAGATCGATCTGCTGCTTGCGTGCCTTGGCGCGCGCGCCGACATCCGAGCCGCCGTTGAATTCCTCGTAGATCGCGTCGGCAAGAGCCGTCAATTGATCCAGGAAGGGATCGGTCGCTCGCCAATACGCAACGGCCGTCGCCATATAGGGAACATCGCGAAAATAGCGGAATAACCGTATCATTCCCGGAACATCGTCCGCATGGTTTCCGCCGGCAATGAAGCCATCGCGTGCGGCGTCCAGATCAGGCACCTCCCGTTCCAGGGCGTATCGCGCCGCGCGATCCGCCAAGGGAACGCCGACCGCCAGCTTGAAGCGGTGAAAATATTGTTCTTCGCCGGTCTGGGAATAAAGCGTGAGGAAATGCACGGCATCCTTCTGGCCCTTCGACCAAAGGCTTTCCCCGCCGACATAGGCTCGCACGGACGACAGCAGTTCAAGGCTGAGACAGGCGAGCGCGGCCTGAAACAGAACGACCGCGACAAACGGCAACACAAGCCGCAACAGGCCACGCTTGGCAAGCGCGCGAGTCTTCGCAGCGATGCCCTGGTTCATCCTTCCGGGCAAAGGCGCGGCACTCGTCATCGGTTTCCTTTTTTGACCCCCGGTTTGGCTTTGTTGTTTTGTGTCGCTTACTGCGACAGCTGTTTTGATTGGCCGGCACGTATGGCGGCGCAAACGCCACTCGTGGCCGAACTCGCAAGGGTAGATTTTCGCGGCTTAACATCGCGTGATGGATCGTGGTGAAAAGCACGTGAATGAATTGGACTTGATTTGGATTCCGACCGCAGCGGCGTGTGCAACGCAACGATAAGCGCGGTTCCATGGTCGGGTAACTGCGCTATATTGGCACGACTGATTCGAGGCTAGGGGCTGGCGCACATGATCCTTCAATCACTCGCCGGGCTGCCGGCGTTCCTGGTCTATTTCTGCACCGCCATTGTCGCCGTCGTCGCTTACCTCCTTGTCTACACCCGCGTCACGCCGCACGACGAATTCCAGTTGATCCGCGACAACGACCCGGCGGCCGCGATCGCGCTGGGCTTGAGCCTGCTCGGTTTCGTGCTGCCGGTGGTCAGCGCCATCGCGCATTCAGCCAATATCGTTGATTGTCTGATCTGGAGCGTGATCGCGCTGATCGTTCAGATCGCGGTCTATTATCTCGTCAAGATACCGGTGCCGAACCTGTCGGCGAAGATCGCGGCGGGTGAACTCGGAGCCGCGATCTGGCTCGGGCTCTCCTCGCTCGCCGCCGGCGCGCTCAACGCCGCCTCGATGATCTACTGATCATGCCAGAGAGACCCCTTAAGGAATTCGGCAAACGCAGGCCTGCGATCCCAACCGCTCAGCCCGTGAAGCGCTCCAGCCATGTGGCGCTGCTGCTGATGGGCACTTTTGCCGTCGGCGGTGGCGCCTATGCGCTGATGCCAAGAGGGAGTTGCGGACCGAGCCAGCCTGGAATGGCGTCGGACCTGCAGCCCAAGGTCGAATGCACGTCGCGTGGATACTTGCCCGGCGGCCACGGCTGGTCCGGCGGATGGTCGTCGCGCAGCAATTTCTTCGGCGGCGATTCCTCGTCAAGCCATTTGGCGTCTGGCGCTTCATCCGATTCCGCATCTAGCGGCGTCACGCGCGGCGGATTTGGCTCCTTTGCGCACGCGTTTGGTTTTTCGGGCAGTTGACAAAGCGGCCTTGTGCCGCACGATGCTGTGAAGCGATGCGCTTTCGCTTGCCCCATCGGCTTTATGTGATGGAAACTATCGGCCGTTCGGACCAGCCCCTCGATTGCGGAGGCCGCAACATGAAACGCTCGCGCCGTGTCGTTTTGACCATGATGGGTACTGCGGCCGCAGGCGCGGTATCGATGAGTTTCGTGCCGCGTAGCGGCTGCGGCCCCGGGCTGACGGTGGTGCCTGGTATGGACGGCAAGCCTTATTGCCGCGCAACCTATGGCGGCTTCGGCGGCGCGCCGCATCGATTTCACGGGCACGGCCACGGCCACGCCCATGGCGGCGGCTAGCGCGCTGCCATGCAGCGCCTCGCCTGTACGGAGCGCGGTGACTGGCGTTCCACAGCCGAACAATGCGGGTTTGATTTTCATACCATCGACGGCGAGCGCTATTGGGACGAGCGCGCCTATTATGCGTTCACGCTGGATCAGATCGAACATCAGATCGAACAGCCAACCAGCGAGATCGATGCGATGTGCCTCGAACTCGTCGCCCACGCGATCGAGGACGAACGCACGCTGCGCCGCCTGAAAATACCCGAAGCGTTCTGGCCGCTGATCTCCGAAAGCTGGTACCGCGATGATGCCAGCCTCTACGGCCGGCTCGACCTGTCTTACGACGGGCGCGGGCCACCGAAACTCCTGGAATATAACGCAGATACGCCGACATCGATTTTCGAGACCGCGGTGTTTCAGTGGACCTGGCTGGAGCAGGCGATCGAACGGCAGATCGTCCCGGCGCATGTCGACCAGTTCAACTCGATCCATGAGCGGCTGATCGAGGCCTGGAAAAAGCTCGGCCAAGGGCGCCATCTTCACCTCGCGGGGATGACCGAAAGCACCGAGGATGCCGGCACGCTGGCCTATCTGGAGGACGCTGCGCGGCAGGCCGGGCTTGCCACCACCGGAATCGACATCGAGGACATCGGATGGCGCGACGACGGCAATTTCGTCGATCTCGACGAGCGTACAATCGAACTGGCGTTCAAGCTCTATCCCTGGGAGTGGATGTTTCACGATGCGTTCGGTGCGCGGCTGATCAAGGCGCCGACGCGCTGGATCGAGCCGCCATGGAAAGCCGTCCTCTCCAACAAGGGCATTCTTGCACTTTTGTGGGAGATGTTTCCCGGTCATCCCAATTTGCTGCCGGCCTATTTCGAGGACGACCCCAACGTGGCCCGGCTCGGCGCTTCCTTCGTGCGCAAGCCGCTCTATTCGCGCGAGGGCGCCAATGTCGCGCTGGTCTCAGAAGGCGTCACGCTTGTGAAGCAGGAAGGGCCATATGGCGCCGAGGGTTTTGTGCGCCAGGCGCTGGCGCCGCTGCCGAATTTTTCCGGTCAATACCCGGTGCTTGGGAGCTGGCTGATCGACCACACCCCTTGCGGGCTCTCAATCCGCGAGGACGAGAACCCGATCACCGGCAACAATTCGCGGTTCTTGCCGCACGCCATCCAGTGAAGACGCTCAGCGCGTCGCGATCGCCTTCAACGGCACGGCCGCGCTAGCCTTGCGCGGGGCTCGGTCGGGGTTGACGCGATAAAGCCCGCGTCGATCGGGATAGGGTTTGAAGACATCCGAGATCCCGACCACGGATTCGGCCGCTCCCAGCGCCAGCACACCATCACCTTCGAGCAGCCTGGCAAGGCGTTCGAAAATGCCGGTCTTGGTATCCTGGTCGAAATAGATCAGGACGTTGCGGCAGAAAATCACGTCGAACGTTCCGAGATGGGAAAAGTCCTGCAGCAGGTTCAATTGCCGGTGCTGAACCATGGCGCGGATATCGGCATTGAGCTGCCACAGCTCTCCAACTTGCGTGAAATACTTGACCAGCATCTGGATCGGCAGGCCGCGCTGCACCTCGAACTGGCTGAACACGCCGGCCTTGGATTTTTCAAGCACGGCTTGCGACAGATCGGTCCCGACAATCTCGACCCGCCACCCGGCAAGGCCGGCAAATTCCTTGACGCACATCGCGATCGAATACGGCTCCTGCCCGGTGGAGGAAGCCGCGCACCAGATGCGCAAAGAGCGACGGCTGGCGCGCGCCTGCACCAGCTCGGGCAACACCGTTTGTCGCAGATGATCGAACGGAATCTTGTCGCGGAAAAAGAAGGTCTCGTTGGTGGTCATCGCCTCGACCACATCTGAGGTCAGCGCGTCGGCGCCGCTTTTCATTTTCAAAACGAGTTCAGGGATCCCCGGCAAACCCGCCCGCCGCGCCAGCGGGACCAACCGGCTTTCGACCAGATATTGCTTGTCCGCGGACAGATCCAGGCCGGACCGCTCTTTCAGAAGCTTACGCAAATACTCGTAGTCCAGGGGTGTCACGAACGATCTCCCGAAAACATCCGAACCAGTTTCGGCGCGATCTGATTGAGCGGCAGAATGGCGGCGCAGATGCCGGCATTGGCGGCCGCGCCCGGCATTCCCCACACCACACTCGACGCTTCGTCCTGGGCGATCACGCTGCCGCCGGCCGCGACGATCTCCTTGCCGCCGCGCATGCCGTCCGAACCCATGCCGGTCAGCACCACGGCCAGAGTGGCGCCCTGCCAGACATCGATCGCGGAGGCGAATAGTGGATCGACGGCGGGCTTACAGAAATTCACCGGCGCGCCGTCGTCGAGCGCGATCACCGCATCGATGCCGTGCCGGAAGACACGCATGTGGCGGCCGCCCGGCGCGAGATAGATCCGGCCGGCCTTGATAATCTCGCCGTCGACGGCTTCGTGCGCCGGCCGATGGCTCGAGCGCGCCAGGTGCTCGGCAAGGATCGTTGTGAATGTCGGCGGCATGTGCTGCGTGATCAGCACGGGAAACCGGTCGATCACCGGACCGATCTCCGCAACAAGCGACATCAGCGCCTGCGGGCCGCCGGTCGATGAGCCGATCAAGAGCACCCGCGGCGCCTGGATACTGAACGGACGGCGCACCAGTTGCGGTTGCGGATGCGGATGTGCCACTGGAGCCAGCGACGGCCGGGGCGACGGCTCGCGCGACCGATCCAGCGCGTGCGGCGCCGGCACCAACGGCGGTGACGGCGCCATGGGTGCCGCGCGGCGAAGCTTGGCGCCGAGCGAGCGAATTTTCTGAATCAGGTCGTGGTGAAAGATTTCAGCGGCGGATACTTCGCGGGTACTTTCCGGCTTCGGAATGTAATCGGACGCACCAAGCGAGAGCGCCTTGAAGCTGATCTCCGCATTGCGGCGGGTCAGGGTCGAAGCCATGATGACGATGAGATTGCGCTTCTTCGCCAGCAACTGTGGCAGCGCGGAAATGCCGTCGAGTTCCGGCATTTCGATATCAAGCACGGCAACGTCGGGATTGATGCGCTCGAGCTGGTTGACGGCATCAAGACCGGTGCGCAGCGATGCCGCAACCTCCATGTCCGGCTCGGCCCCGATCCAGCGCGAGATCAGCCCTCTGATCACGACTGAGTCATCGACCACCATCACCCGCAACGGCTGTTGCCGCGCCGACGCCGGGATCGGGGAACTTGTCAACGCAACACTCATCATTCACCAGGCACGGCTGAAAACGGCACACTTGAAGCGGTAACGCCGAGGGGCTTTCAGCCACCGGGCCCGGGAAAGACGGATCAGATCAGGCCGACTTCCTGGAACTTCGCGGTGACGATGTCCTTGTCGAACGGCTTCATGATGTATTCGTTGGCACCAGCGTGAAGCGCGCGCGCGATGTGCGCGACATCGTTCTCGGTGGTGCAGAACACCACCTTGGGCTGGTCGCCGCCAGGCATGCGGCGCAGATTGCCAAGGAATTCATAGCCATCCATGATCGGCATGTTCCAGTCGAGCAGGATGGCGTCGGGCAGTCCGCGCTTGCAGACTTCCAGCGCCTTCTCGCCGTCCTCGGCTTCGAGGATCTGGAAATCCAGACCTTCCAGGATGCGCCTTGCGACTTTCCGGATGACGCTTGAGTCATCGACAACAAGACATGTTCTCATTTTAGCCTCTGCTTCTTCCCCAAAAGGGACATTTCCATTGCGGTTCAGTTTTTACGCCGGGTTGCCGCCGGTCTATGCCGCCAGCATGTCAGATGTGATTTCGAGAACGCGATCGACGTCGAGGACGACCATGAGCTGACCGTCGAGGCGATGCACGCCGCCGGCGAGCTTGGCCATGCGGGGATCGAGGTTGACGGGGTTTTCTTCCCTCCCCGAGTCGGGCAACCGCAGCACCTCACCGATCTGGTCGATCAGGAGGCCATAGGACTCGCCGCGCAGATCGACGCCGACCGCCATCGGCGCCTTGCCGTCGTCGTTCTTCGGCAGGCCGAGACGGGCGCGCATGTCGACCACCGTGACGATGCGGCCGCGCAGATTGAGCACGCCGGCGATCTCGCTCGACGATAGCGGCACCCGGGTCAGCCGCTCCGGCATGAACACGTCCTGGACGCGGGAGATCGGTAAGCCAAACAATTGCCCGCCGATCACGGCGGTGACGTATTCGGCAACGGCGCCTTCGACGGTGTCGGTCTTGCTGGTCATGCTCTCAAATCCCTCACGCCCTGGCTGAACTTGTTCATGCCGCCCGGTCGAGCCCGGCGGTCTGTTCCTTCAGCGCCGCGATCAGGCCGGGACGGTCGAACTTGGCGACATAATCGTGGAAGCCGGCGAGCTTGCCGCGCTCGATCGCCGCCGGCGACACCAGCGAGGACAGAGCGATGATCGGCATCGCGCTCAAATGTTGATCGGCCCGGATGGTCTCGGCGAACTCGAACCCGTTCATGTCGGGCATTTCGATATCGGTCAGCACCACGTCGAAGGTTTGCCCCGAGCGCAGCGCGGTGAGACCCTCTTGCGCGTTGGGGGCGACCCGCACCCGATAACCGGCGGCCTTGAGCACCGGCGCCAGCATGTTGCGGAAGAACGCGGAGTCGTCGACCAAGAGCACCGATTGCGCCGAGGCCGAGGGCCGCATCTCCTTGCGGGTGAACCAGTCGGAGAACGCCATGGGGAGGAAGTGGCCGACATCGATCACCTCGGTGGCCTGGCCCTTGATCACGGCGGAGCCCAAAATGCCGTCCTTGGAGCCGGCGACCTCGATGTTGAGCCGTTCCTCGACGATGTCGATGATCTCGTCGACCACGAGCCCCATCGAGCGGCCGTCATCGGCGAACACCAGGATCGGCTGGGCGCCTGTGGTCTGGACATTGACGCCTTCCATCTGCACCAGCGGCATCAGGTGGTCGCGGTACTGCACCATGTAGCGGCCGTTGGAGAGCTCGATCTTGTCGCTGGCGATCTCTTCCAGCCGCGTGACGAGGCCGAGCGGCACCGCCTTGGGCTGGGTGGAACCGGCGCGGAACACCAGAAGCGAGGTCAGTTGCTCGGCGGCGCCGGCCCGCATCGCGGCGTTCTCGTCGGCGATTTCATGGCTTGCTGCACCCGAGGCGCCGAGCGCCTTTGCGATGCCGTTGGGATCGATGATCATGATCACGGCGCCATCACCCAAAATGGTGTTGCCGGAGAACATGTCGATGTGGCGCAGTTTGGTCGACATCGGCTTGACCACGATCTCTTCGGTGTGGAACACGCCGTCGACCACGATGCCAAAGGTCTGGCTGCCGACTTGAGTGACGACAATAAAACCGTTTTCCGGATCGGAAGAGGAGCCGTCGTCGATCTTGAGCAGCTTTTTCAGGTGCATCAGCGGCAGCAGCTTGTTGCGCAGCCTAAGCACCGCGGTGTCCTTGATGCGCTCGATGCGGTGCTCGGAATTGGCGCGCGCCCGCACCAGTTCGACCACCGACAATTGCGGAATCGCAAAACGGTCACCGCCGGCTTCCACGATCAGTGCCGAGACGATGGCCAAGGTCAACGGAATCTTGATCGTGACGGACGAGCCCTCGCCGGCCACCGACTTGATGTCGATGGTGCCGCCGATCTGGTCGATATTGGTGCGCACCACGTCCATGCCGACGCCGCGGCCGGAGACGGAGGTGATCGCGGCGGCGGTGGAGAAGCCGGGCGCGAAGATGAATTTGTGGATCTGGGCTTCCGTCATCTTCTCGAGCTCGGCCTCGCTGACGAGCCCGTTGGAAACCGCTTTGGCCTTGATCTTCTCGGTGTTGAGGCCGCGGCCGTTATCGGCGATGCAGATGATGATGTGGCCGCCTTCGTGATAGGCCGACAATCTGATGGTGCCCTGCTCAGGCTTGCCGGCGGCCAGGCGCTCGGCCGGGGTCTCGAGCCCATGATCGGCGGAGTTGCGCACCATGTGGGTGAGCGGATCCTTGATCAGGTCGAGCACCTGGCGGTCGAGCTCGGTGTCGGCGCCGTGCATCTCGAGTTCGATCTGCTTGTTCAATTCGCCGGAGAGATCGCGCACGATGCGCGGCAGCTTCTGCCAGGCGTTGCCGATCGGCTGCATCCGCGTCTTCATGACGCCTTCCTGCAGCTCGGCCGTGACGTTGGACAGCCGCTGCAGCGGCACCTTGAACTCGGTATCCTCGTTGCGCCTGGAAATCTCCAACAGCTGATTGCGGGTCAGCACCAGTTCCGACACCATCGTCATCAAATGTTCCAGCGTATCCACATTCACCCGGATCGACTGGTTGGCGATGCGGTCACCTTCGGACATTATTTCCGGATCGACGACAGTTTTCTTCGCGGCCAATTTTTCTTTTGCTGCGGCTGCGCGCTTCTCGGCGGCAGGTGCCTCGGCGGGTGCGGGTGCGGCTGCGGGTGAGGGTGAGGGTGCGGCGGGCTGCTTCGGCGTGGGCGCGGGTGCGGCCTCGATTGCGGTCTCGCGGAACGCGCGCTCCAGATCATCCAGCGATACTTCGCCGGGACGCAGTGCCCGCTCCAAGGTCTGCGGCACCAAGGTGCCTTGCGCTACCGCAGGCTTGGCGGCAATGGCTGGCTCAACTGGCTCTGACATGGCTGCCATCCCACGCTCCACCATTTCCTCGAGCTTGACGATCAGATCCTGATCGGAGCCATCCGGCTCGGCTTCGGTCGCCTCTAGTCCGCCGAGAATTTCCTTGATGCGATCGATGCTGCTCAGGATCAGGGTGACCGCTTCGGCCGTCACCGGCATGCCGTCGCGGAATTTGCCCATCAGCGTCTCGCCGGCATGGGCTAGCGCTTCGAGACGCGGCAGGCCCAGAAAACCGCAGGTGCCTTTGATGGTGTGGACCAGGCGAAAAATGTTATCGAGGATCTTGGCGTTGTTCGGCTCTTGCTCGAACTTGACCAGCTGATTGTCGACGGTATCCAAGCTCTCGCTGGTTTCCGTCAGAAATTCCCGAAGCAGATCATCCATGAAACAGGCCTTCGAACGCACGGGCGCGCGATTTCGACACGCCATTCCGAATTAGGCCAGCTTCTCCGCAAACCGTTTAATATTAGTTGAGTAATTGGAAAAGAACGGGATCAACAAAGAGGTAAGAAGACCGTCCCGAAATCGGGAGCCCGCGTAAAGGGTTGGTTAACCACAATCTTGCGGCTTGGCCTATTTTGGAGCGCTTCTCGGCGTTAAGAAGCCGTCACGACCACCGCATCGCCCTCAGGCGCCAGCCCCACTTTTAGTCCGCAGGCCTGCGCCAGCAGGCGCGTATAATAAGGCTGCACCGAATGGGCATCGGCCGCGGCCGCACTCGAACTCAAGAGCTCGGCGATATTTTGCGGGATGCGGGCGTTTAGCCCGCTGGCTGCGACCCGAAAGCCGATTTGCTCGCCTTCGCCAACGGAATCGACCGTCAGCACGCCGCCGCGCGGAATGGTCTGCTGCGCGATCACCATCATGTTCAGGAGCAGCTTGACCCGGTTTTTCGGCAGCAGCACGCGCGGCAGATTCCATGTGATCGTGGTCTTGGCATCCTCGAGATGGCCGCGCGCCATGGTCTGCGCGTCGCCAAGGTCGATCTGGGCGCCCGCCGATCCCGCAGCCCCGAATGCCAGCCGGCAGAACTGCAGTCGCGCCGAGGCGGTCTTGGCGCTCTTTCGGATCAGTTCGAGCGCAAATTCGCGATCTTCGGGTTTCGGATTGTCGTCGAGGACCTCAAGCCCATTGACGATGGCCCCAACTGGACTGATGAGATCGTGACAAACCCGCGAGCACAACAAGGCCGCCAGTTCGAGGGCGTCAGGGGCGGGACCGGAAGATGGGGTGCCAGACATAATGTGTTCCTGCAAATCCGCGGGACAGCGCGGACAAGTCGCGAATCACGCGCGCTCGCGGGCTTGATACACTGCGGATGCGCGTGCTGCCAACAGCTTGAGGAATTACAGGTGAAGGACGAACAGCCTATGAGACCCGCCTATGAATGAGGCAGCTTCGACCGGGCCTGCGATCGACCGCGACGCAGCCGCCGCGCTGCTGGAGCCATTGACCGATCTGGTGATTGCGGCCGGCGCCGCCATTCTTGCGGTCAACCGGGGTGCGATGAGGATCGACGGCAAGGCCGACGGGTCGCCGGTGACCGAAGCGGATCTCGCCGCCGACCGGATCATCGCCGAGGGGCTGGCACGGCTCGTCCCGCAAGTGCCGACGCTTTCGGAGGAGCGCGTGCAGATGGCGAAGCCGCCTTACGACAACAGCTTCTTTCTGATCGACCCGCTCGACGGCACCAAGGAATTCGTCGCCGGCCGGAACGAGTTTACGGTCAATCTGGCGCTGGTGACCAACGGCACGCCGTTACTCGGCATCGTCGGCGCGCCGGCGCTCGGCGTGATTTGGCGGGGGCTGGTCGGTCGCGGCGCGGAACGGCTGACCATCGACGCTAATAAGGTCACAGTGGCGCAGCCGATCCATACCCGCCGCCACCCGAAACGCGGCGAGCCCTGGATCGTGGCCGTCAGCCGCTCGCACGGCGATATCAGGACCGAAGCCTTTATCGACGCCCGCCCCGGCGCCATCCGCAAGACGCTCGGCTCGGCCGTCAAATTCGGCTTCATCGCCGAAGGCGGCGCCGACATCTACCCGCGCCTGGCGCCGACATCGGAATGGGACATCGCGGCGGGACACGCCGTCGTCACCGCCGCCGGCGGCAAGGTCACGGACGGACACGGCGGCGAGCTGAAATTCGGCCAACGGCGTGACGGCTTCATCGTGCCGGAATTCATCGCCTGGGGCGATCCCGAGGCGGTGCGCTCGTGCTCGTAGCCGCTACTGCGCGAGACCCTGTTCCAGCGCCGGCCAGCGCAAATTCGCCGCGCGCAACGCGCGCTCGGGATCGGCAGCAAAGGCATCGCGGTTTTGCTCGCGGCCGAACAGATAGAGCCGCTGTCCCGAGACCAGAAAGAACCGGGGGTTTCCGGCGACCGTAACGCCGCGCCCCAGATCGATCGGGTCGTAGCCGCCGAACTGGGGGCCATAAATCTCGGGGTGGGCCAGAAAAGATGCGCGATTGCCCTCGTTGTGGAAGCGCCAGACCACGCCCGCTTCCGCCGCCTCAAAGGCCGGCAGCCCCAGCATCGGGCTTTGGTCGACGAAATAGGCGACGGGATCGAAGCCCTCGATCGCCAGACCGCTAAAACGGTTCACCACCACCCGCTCGGTGGTCGCGGCCCGGACGGGGTGCGGCAGGCACTCCAATACAGCAAGGCTTACCCATCCAAGGGCGGCCAGCCGCGAGATCAAGGCCATTCCGCGGCGAAAGCCCGCATCTGGACGGATGTCGTTTCTTTCCTGCCGTGGTGCCGTCATAGTTGATGCCGATAACATTCGAGTCGGGGGACACTGGACGCAACCTAAAGCCGTGCTTGTTGGCATCAGGTTAAGGAAGCAGCCAGGATTTCGATACGCAGGGGTTCTTTATGACTTTCGCATCACGCCTTGCCGCGGCGAGCCTCGCCGCGTTGATGTGCTGGGCCATGCCGGCTTTCGCCCAGCAAGCGCCGCCGCCGCAGCAATTGCCGCCGCAACGCCAGCCGGGCCCCAATACTTACGGCCCGGATGAATTGGTCGGCGCCGGCCACCGGTTTTTCGGCAACGTCTCGCGCGGGCTCGCCTCGGTGATCGAGCGCGCGGTCAGCCAATGGGGCCTGCCGAACGGCTATGTCCTGGGCGAGGAAGGCTCCGGCGCCTTTGTCGCAGGCCTCCGCTACGGCGAAGGCACGCTCTACACCAAGAATGCCGGCGATCTGCGGGTCTACTGGCAGGGCCCCTCGGTCGGCTTCGACTGGGGCGGCGACGGCGCCCGCACCATGACGCTGGTCTATAACCTGCCGGCGACGAATGCGATCTACCAGCGCTTCGTCGGCATCGACGGCTCCGCCTATATTATCGGCGGCTTTGGCATGACCGCGCTGACCGCCAACAACATCGTGCTGGTGCCGATCCGTTCGGGCCTCGGCTTACGCCTTGGCGCCAATGTCGGCTATCTCAAATATACCCCGCACGCGACCTGGAACCCATTTTAATGGCGCCCCGGGCGCAGGATTTCGGCGCCACAATTTTCCAGGTTACGAATTGACGTTAACGCGGCGATGGGCTGGCCTTTTCACCGTCCCCCATGGCATTGTGATCTTAAGCATTTTCTAGCGGGGAGTTGGCATTCATGGTCGAACCGATCATGTATCTGGCGATCGGTTTTCTGGTCTCGATGCTGTTCGGGCTGATGATCGTGCCGCTGGTGCATAACCGGGCGGTGCGGCTGACGACCAAACGGCTCGAGGCGGCGACGCCGTTGTCGATGGCCGAAATCCAGGCCGACAAGGATCAGCTGCGCGCGGAATTTGCGATGTCGGCGCGGCGGCTCGAGATGAGCGTCGACCAGCTCAAGAACAAGACCACCAGCCAGCTCGCCGAACTCGGCAAGAAAACCGATGCGATCAACCGCATGAAGATCGAACTCGGCGAAAAGAACGCCACCATCTTTTCGCTCGAAGCGCGCGAGAAAGCCATCAAAGAGCAGTTGCGCGCCACGGAAGAAGAATTCGCCGCCAAGACCGAAGCGCTGCGTGACGCCGAAAA
>DATBYN010000508.1:0-6389 GCA_036513695.1 Bradyrhizobium sp.
CACCACGAAGAACCAGCCGCCCGACATCGACATCATCGTGTTCCAGATCAGGCCCGGCATGGCGAACGGCACATCGAGCCGCCAGAAGCGCTGCCAGCCGCTCAAATGAAAGCTTTGGGTCGCTTCCTCGAGATCCTTCGGTACGTTGCGCAGCGACTGATACATGCTGAAGGTCATGTTCCAGGCCTGGCTCGTGAAGATCGCGAACACGCAGGCGAGTTCGGCGCCGAACACGCTTCCCGGAAACAGGTTCAGGAAGAAAACCACGGTGAAGGTGAGGAAGCCGAGGATCGGCACCGACTGCAGGATGTCGAGCAGCGGGATCAACACCATCTCGGCGCGCCGACTCTTGGCGGCAAGTGCCGCATAGACGAAAGTGAAAATGATCGAGCAGACGATCGCCAGCAGCATCCGCATCGTCGTCCGCAGCGCATAGAGGGGCAGGTTGGTGGGATCGAGCGATACCGGCGAGACGTCGAGCGCCGACAGCGGAAGCGTGGTCTGCCTGCCGCCATAGACGATCAGCACCATGGCGCCGATCACCAGAATAAGCGCGACCGCGTCCCAGATGTTGGGCCGCAGCGCCTGCCCCAGTCTCGGCGACAGAATCTCCTGAAGGTTCATGCAAGGCGCCTTGTTTCAGAAACTTACTGTGCAAATGGCCCGAGCAGTTTCTAGAGGGACCCGAGATCAGCGTTATAGGCGGGGTTTGTGATGGGTGGATAGTAGGCAGAAGGTGAACGAGCAACGGACTCCGGCAGGCCGCGAAGGGCATCTCTTCATTGCAGAATCTGTCCGCAGACATCAATAGTCTTTGCGCGCGTTCGCCCCGAGCCGATCGGACACGCTAGCATCGCGCATGCGCTCGCAAACCGGGGTCCCGAGACAGGGCCATCGATAATATGATGGATTTACGACAAGCTCGGCGCGCAGCCTTACCCGCAAGGGCCATGGTCGTTCGGAATTGAACGAGCGCTGGGAAGCGCCTTACCTGATATCGGCCGGGCCGCGGCAAGTATGGGTTTGGGGATCGCGGACGCGACCTCTACCACAGCCACCAACGAGATCGCCTGCGGATACGTTGGGCGCCGTGACGGTTGGCAGCGAAGGCGCAACGCCTGCCGTCACCACCGGCGCAAACGCCGGTCTGGTCTGAAACGACCCGGCGGCCTGGCAATTGGACCAAGTGGGGGCCGTGAAAGCCATTGCCGAGATCAGTATCAAGATCAGGAAGCGGATGCGGCTCATTGCAGTTCCAGCAAAGCCAAATCGAGTCGACTAGCGAACGCAAATCGCAATTGGCCTCGATGCCACTGAATTTAGATCGAATGAGCGGCTTCCGCAAGGCGGAGCAAGGCAGGCCTGCTCGCCGCGCAAGTCCGCAAGCTTAGGTCATTGTTACTGTCGAAGCCCGGCGCTTCGAAACTCCGGGCTGAGCTGCCGCGGCGATCGGATTGGAACCGCTTAGTACTGCGTATGCAGGCGCACGCCGAGCACCGAAACCGGGCCGCGGTCGCGATTATAGGCTGGATTGACGATGAGCTGATAGTCGAACGTGACCCTCGAAGCAAAGATCGGAAAGCTGTAATAGGTCTCGAGGATTTGCTCGTAGCCGGGATGCGGCAGCATGCCGTCGCCGACCAGGATGCCAAGTCCGCCGGCGTTGAGAAACGCCTGGTGCACGCCGGAAATGCCGTTGACGACGCCGGCAATGCCGAACACGTCCTCATCCCGCCCCCATTGCTTTCCCGATATCGACAGGCCCGTCGCGACGGTGCGGTCGATGTCGGTGAATTCGTAGGGTTCTTTGTGGCCATCCGCGAACCCGGCGCGGACAAACAGGCCGACATTGGGCATCAGTTGCTGCTCCAGGTTCATGCTGATGCCGCCCCGGCTTTGGTATTTCCGCACGGCGGTGATATCGGCGGCGCCTCCATTGATCGCTGCCAGGTTGATGGCGTCCTGAAAACTTCCCATCCCGCCACGGGTCAGGAAGCCGGTGACCGCGATCTTGCCGGGTTGATCCAAGATTGAGTATCGCCGCTCGATTTCACCGACCCACTGGAACTGCTCGAAACGTGAATCCAGCCCGGTCTGGTTTGGTGCGTTGGAAAGGTCGAACAGTCCGCCGCGAAACGCCCAGGGACCTTGATACCACTCCGCCGCCGCGCCGACAGAATAGCCCCACGCATCTGCGGCGTAGTCGAACGACCCGGTGTCGACAATGGACCAGTTCATGAAATCACTGCGGGGGTCGTGGGCGTATCGGTTGGTGTCGAAGATATCGACCGCGCCGAATTTTCCGATGGTGAATATCAATCGGTCCGAAGTCACCGATCCGGAAAACTGGTTGAGCCCGGGCTCAAGTGTCCCGACATCACCACCGAGGTTGATGGTCTGTCGCAGAAACGCCCGGTGCAGACGCGTGTAGGGATAATCGGCCCCGACCTTGTACGCTTCACCGCTCGGGAATCCCGCAACGCCGACCGAGCCGCTGAGCCCAAAGCCCTGATCGATTTCCGGATTGACCCAGGCTTCGGCGCCCTGCCAGAGTTTTATGCCCGCGAACACCGTGAAGTCCGCGGTCTCGCGGCCGATATTCGCGTCGAGACTGTTGTGGCCGCTATAGGGAGCCCGAAACGGAGCATCATACTGAGTGAGGTAGGTGGCCTGGGCATGAAACGCGAAGCGGTCCGTCTCCAGCCCCGAAGGCCCCTTGGTCAGGAAGTCCGCCACATGCGCGTTGTCATTGCCGATTTTGTAGTTCAGGCCGAGCCGGATGCTTTGCATCGCGAGCTCGGAATTGAACGGCTCCGCTGCGGCCGTGAAGGTCACGCCTTTGCGGCCAAATCCGGTCGACAGATATTCGGCCTTTGCCGTCCAGCCCCCGGCGACCGGGATCTCGATGCCGGCGCCCGCTGCCCAGCCCAATCGCCACAACAGCTTGGTGTCGAGAGTCCCTTGCGCTGCGAAACCGTTAGCCGAAACACCGCCATCCTGGCTCCGCGTCACCTGATCGTAGCTCCACGCCAGGCCTCCCGTGCCATAAAGCAGGAAATGGTCGAACGCGTAGCCGATGCGGGCGCGGGCGCTGCCGTAGTGGATCACCGCCTCGCCATAGGTCACCTGGCCGATCAAGGGCGAGGTCACGCTCTGACTGCCGCGCACCGCAAAGGGTATCAGCACGTCCGAGTTGGGCATGCTGACGTCAGCCTCGACGCCCAGCATCAGGCGAGACGGGAAAACGTAGTTATAGCCAGTCTGCAACCCGAGAAAATAGCTGCCCGTCCCCGCCATGAAATCGAGATTGAAGGGTAGGTTGAACGATCCATTCAAATCCGGGGCGCCGGCTCCCGGCTGAGCGCTCCAGTTCGAAGCGCCTCTGATCACGCCGGCATGGGCGCCGACGTACCAGCCGTTCCAGTCGTACGCCGTGGCAACGTAGGGCACGGGCGCCTTGACCGGGAGGCTTGGCGGCAGATCCGCCGCGAGCGCAGCCGAACACGTCGCCAACACGATTCCGGTGCCGCCCCCAAATTTGCAGATTCTCGGCATCACCCGCCCCACTTACCCCGACCAAACTAGACCAAACGAACGTGACATTCATTCTCAAGCCTTATTGCAATTCATTCGCAATTGCAACTGCGCCCCGCGATTGCTATTCCAGCATTGGCGCGACGCTCCAGCTCGCCGCCGAAACGGTTGGTTCGAGACTGAGGCGGCCGACGACCTGCTCAAGGACCGCGTCGTTCTTCGAATGAGCCGAAAGCCGGGCGGTGACTTCGACACGGCCGCTGTCCTCAAGGTCGGTGCTGTCGAGCTGCCGCAAGCTCAGATGCCCGTTGCTCGTACTTTGCAACAGCAACGCCCGGACATGCGCCTCTTCCGGGCTTCGGCAGACGACGCGGACGCGATAATGGAGGTCAGTTTCGGCCTGCGTGATCGGCTGCCGGTTGATCAGCCGAACCAGCGGCCGCAGCGTCAGATTCACGAGCACGACAAAGCCCGTCGCCAGCGCCGCATGCAGCGCATGACCACTTCCCGCCAACAGCCCCACGGCCGCCGAGCACCACAGCGTGGCTGCGGTGTTGAGGCCGGAAACTTGCAATCCCTCGCGAAAGATGATTCCCGCGCCCAAGAAGCCGATGCCCGAGACAACCTGCGCGGCCACTCGCGTCGGACTTCCGTCGTCAGGAAACAAACCCTCGAAGATCACAAAGCTGGCAGCGCCGATCGCGACCAGGGTGTTGGTCCGCAAGCCGGCCATGCGCTGACGCCATTGGCGCTCTATTCCGATGCAGGCGCCGAGGAGTGTCGCCGTGCCGAGGCTGATGGCGGCCTGGTCAATCGATACGGTCATGGTGAAAATCCTTCTCGCCTGCTTTGCGCTTTCGGCGATCGCCCAGAGCCAACAATGCTCCGAACCGTTGCAGCAATCGGGTTGCTGATAAGACAGTTCGGAGACTGTTATGTGAAATCCTTCGCTGCCGGTGCAGGATCCGCGCCCAGCGCAAGATCCTGATTTCCAGCCGAAAGGCACCGATGGCGCCCCATCGTCTTGCGCTTGCGATCGCTGCATTGATCACGCGCCACCTGTCGCGAGTTGGAAGATGCGAAACAGAACGAGACCACCGGCAGCGATGAGGTAGCCCCGCAACACCATCATCCAGATGCGCGACGCAAGCGAAAGCCGCACTGTCGGCAGCTGGTCCAGAGGCGGCATGCGCCATTGGTCGGGGTCGACGTTCGCGGCCCTGGAAATCGACCCGAATTTCTCACGCGCGGGTGACCTCAAGCGACGCTGAGCAAACGAGACTCCCAGAGCCGCCACAAGTCCGATCGCACTGCCCCCGGCCAGGATGCTCAAAATCACCGTGTCGGACATGCCGGGATAGAGCACCGATCCGGTGAGAATGATGGAGAGCATCACCAGCACCGCAACGATGCCGCCGGTGAACAGATTGAGCCTGCGCGAATTGACCCACGGACCGAGCACCGCGTTGTCGTTGCAAAGCAGCAGCAGAAACACAGTTGCGCCAGGCAGCAATACGCCGGCGAGCGTTTGTACGGCCGTAGTCAGCAGCCCAAGCTGGACGCCGGGGGTGAGGACGAGCGCGGCGGCAAGCACGATCAGGCCGCAATAGACGGCATAGAATCCCTTCGCCTCGGTCGCCTTGCGGTGTAACGAATGCCGCCACGAGAACACGTCGCCAAGGGCATAGGCGGTCGACAGCGACACCGCCGATGCACCGATGATGCAGGCATCCAGAAGTGCAAGCGCGAACAGCATCGCGGGAGTTTTTCCGAAATACTTCTCCATGCCGGCGGAAACCGCGCCAGCATCGACAAAATTCCCGAATTCGGAATGGCCGGCAAACGTGTGGGCCGTGAACGCCATGATCGCCATGGCACCCGCGATCACGATCGCGATGCCGATCATGAGATCGACCCGCTCGTATCCGATGAAACGCGGCCGGATCCTTTTGTCGACGACGTAGCTCTGTTGGAAGAACAGCTGCCAGGGCGCCACCGTCGTGCCGACGATGGCAATGATCAGCAGCATCACTTCGTTCAACGGCGCTCCCCGCGGCAGCTTCGGCACCAACATGTCATGGATCATCCGGTCCGCCGGTGGGTGGATGAAAAGCAGGACCGGAAACAGCAGAAAACTCCCGACGACGAGAGCGAGCGCGAAACGTTCAAAGCGGCGGAAATTGCCGGTGCTCGCCGCGAACATGACGAGCGCAGCGGCCGCCGCGACGCCCCAGAGTTTTGGCACGCCGAGATAGTCGAGCGCGAGCGTGATACCGATGAATTCGGTGACGATTGTCAGCGCGTTGAGGATGAACAGATCGATGACGCTAAACGCGCCCCAAAATCTGCCGAACCGCTCAAAGATCAGCCGGGCATGGCCGACACCGGTGACGGCGCCGAGGCGCAGCACCATTTCCTGATTGACGTAGAGAACCGGGATCAGCAGCACCAGCGTCCATAGCAACGTCGTGCCGTAGTTCTGACCGGCCTGAGTGTAGGTACCGAAGGCGCCGGCATCGTTGTCGCCGACCATGACGATGAGGCCCGGTCCGAGAATGGCGAGCAGGGTTTTTAGCCGGGCGGCCAAAGTCGACCTCGGCGCGAAATCGTCTTCGGCAATGCTGCCCAATGCGCCGTGGATGTCACCGAGATGAGCCTTGTCCAGCACGGCGGTACGGGTCGCTTTCGCGCTTGTTGCACGGTCGGCCGCTCTCACTTCGTTCATGACGGTCATGGTCTATTCCTGCTGAGTTTTGGCCGGCGGCTTGACGTTCCGAGTTGGGAGAAAACGATTACATTCGCGCCCTTTGGCGCGGCCGAGCGTGTCTGCTTGGCGCCGCGATTTGGCTTCGGGT
>DATBYN010000509.1:0-2674 GCA_036513695.1 Bradyrhizobium sp.
CCCTACTCCAGCCTCACATTGGCGGCCTTGAGCATCGGCCACCATTTTGCGATTTCGGCCTGTTGCCAGGCGCCGAGCGCTCCCGGGGTGAGTTTGTCCGCAGGTGGCATCTGCAATCCCAGATCTTCGAATTTTTTGCGCACCGCCGGATCGTTGAGGGTGTCGACCGCGGCCGTGTTGAGTTTGGCGACGATGTCTTTTGGCGTGTTCTTCGGCACCCAGAGGCCGGACCACAGCGTCATGTGAAAGCCGGGAAGGCCCGCTTCATCTGTTGTCGGAATGTCGGATGCTGACTCGACACGCTTGTCGTCGGTGATGGCGTAGGCGCGGATGGTGCCGGCGCGCACTTGCGCGATCGAGTTGGAAAGCTGATCGACGATGATGTCGATCTGGCCGGCGACGAGGTCGGTCAGCGCCGGTGCGGTGCCGCGATAGGGCACGTACTGCAATTTGATGCCGGTGACATTCTCAAAGTAAAGCCCGGCGATGTGGCTGCCCGAACCGGCGCCGGCGGTGCCGGCGGTCGGCGGCGTCGGCCTCGACTTCAGCCATGCCAACAGCTCCTTCAGCGAGGTCGCGGGAACCGCGTTCTTGCTGACGATGATCATGGGATTGCTCGGCAGCAACACCACCGGCTCCAGATCAGTCACGAGGTCGTAGCCGAGCTTGTAGATCGCGCCGTTGGCGACGTTGGTGCCGAGATGGCCGAAGCCGATGGTATAGCCGTCCGCCGCCGCGCGCACCACGCGCCCGACCCCGAGCGAGCCGCCGGCGCCCGTGACGTTTTCGATCAGGATGGTTTCGCCAAGCGTTCGCTGCATCCGCTCGGCCAGAATCCGCGACATCGCATCCGAGGGCCCGCCAGCCGAGAACGGCACCACGATGGTGATGGGATGCGATGGGAATTTTTGCGCGTGCGCGGGGCTGCCTGAAATCAACAACGCTACCAACGCGGCCAGAATTGCTTTTCGCATCACGCCCTCACGCCCTACCGTAAAACGGTGACTAGATCGTAGGGTGGGCAAAGGCGCCCTTCGCGCCGTGCCCACCGTCTTCGCAGAGGCACACGCGGTGGGCACGCTTCGCTTTGCCCACCCTACGAGCTGCGCTCGCAATGCCGGTTCACAATTTCGCATAATCGATCGGCGCGTGGCGATCGAGGGTGCGGGTGACCGGCGGCAATGGGTATTTTAGCCCCGTGGCGCAGTTGAACAGCATCACGCGATCGTTCTTTGTCACCCGGCCGTCCGCAAGACTCTGTTTGTAAGCAGCGTAAGTCGCGGCGCCTTCCGGACACAACAACAAGCCCTCTTCGCGCGCGACTTCGTTGAGCGCCGCGGAAATCTTCTCGTCGCTCACGGCAATGGCAAATCCCTTGCTCTCTCGCACCGCGCGGAGAATCAAAAAATCGCCGACCGCCTGCGGCACGCGGATGCCGGAGGCGATGGTGTGGGCATCTTCCCAGCGCGGCGCGTGCTCGGTACCGTTCTCGAAGGCGCGCACCATCGGCGCGCAACCCGATGCCTGCACCGCGACCATCCGCGGACGTTTAGAGCCGATGAAGCCGATGGCTTCGAGTTCCGCAAACGCCTTCCACATGCCGATCAGGCCGGTGCCGCCGCCGGTCGGATAGAAGATCACGTCCGGCACCTCCCAGCCGAGCTGCTCGGCAAGCTCGAGCCCCATCGTCTTCTTGCCCTCGATGCGATACGGCTCCTTCAAGGTCGAGGTATCGAACCAGCCGGCCTTTGCCTTGCCCTCGCCGACGATCTTGCCGCAATCATCGATCAGCCCGTTGACGCGATAGACGGTTGCTCCCTGCAATTCGATTTCGCTGACATTCACTTCCGGCGTATCGGCGGGACAGAAGATCGTGGTCTTGATGCCACAGCTGGTCGCATAGGCCGCCAGCGCCGCACCGGCATTGCCGTTGGTCGGCATCGCCATGTGCTTGATGCCGAGCGCCTTGCCCATCGACACCGCCATCACGAGCCCGCGCGCCTTGAACGAGCCGGTCGGAAGCCGACCCTCGTCCTTCACAATGATCTCGCCACCGCCGATTTTCTTCGCAAGCTTTGGCAGCCGGATCAGCGGCGTCATGACTTCGCCGAGGCTGACGATATCGCTGACCTTGCGCACTGGCAGCATCTCGCGATAGCGCCACAAATCCGCCGGCCGCTGCTTCAGCGCGTCCCTTGTCAGCGCCTTCTTCACGCCGGCGAGGTCGTAACGCACGAGTAGCGGCTTGCCGGCCTTTGAGAGATTATGAATCTGGTCGGCGGGATAATGGTCGCCTTCCATCGCGCATTCGAGATGGGTCACGAATGTCGGACGTTCCATCGTCAAATTGTCATTGTCTTTCACGGATTTCGGTCTCTCTTCTTTTTTGTTTTGGGGCATGATCCTATCCGAAAACCGGTACCCACTTTTCGGGATCATGCCCGCTGCTTAGATGTTCAGCACGCGTCCATAGGCATCCAGCACCGCCTCCTTCATCATCTCCGACAGCGTCGGATGTGGGAACACCGTGTGCATCAATTCTTCCTCGGTGGTCTCCAGATTCATGGCGACCACGTAACCCTGGATCAGCTCGGTCACTTCGGCGCCGATCATGTGCGCGCCGAGCAATTGGCCGGTCTTCTTGTCGAAGATCACCTTTACCAGTCCCTGATCC
>DATBYN010000510.1:0-5019 GCA_036513695.1 Bradyrhizobium sp.
CAGGCTGACGACAAACCGGCCACCGACGATGAACAGATAGGTTCCGAACGCCATTTCCAGCATGCGCTTCGACATCGCATGCGCGGCTTTTACGCCGAGCGGTGCGGTCAACAGGCTGGTCGGCATGACGAGCACGGCGCCGATCAGCGAGACGTAGCCGAGTGCGAACGGCCATTGCAGCGCGGCGATGTCGGGATGATGCGCCGCCACCGGCCAGCCGGCATAAACATAGCCGAGCGCGCCGGGGATCGAGATCAAGACGGCAAGCGCCGAGGAGGTCGCGACCGCCTGATGGATCGGCCGATTATAAAAGGTCATCAGGAGATTTGAGAGCAATCCGCCGCCGATGCCCATTAGCGTGGCAAAAATCCCGACGCAGAAGCCGTAGACCTTCATCAGCGGCCCCTTGGGAAGGTCGTCGCCGAACTTCCAGTTTTCCCGCCCCAACAGCAAGCGCGCCGCGGCCGACCATGCGACGGCCACGAACACTATCCGAAACAGGAGCTCCGGCGCGTAGCGCGCGGTGACGCTGCCGGCGATGACGCCGATAAGCACCGGTAGCCACCAGGCTTTGAGGGTCGGCACATCCACCGCGCCGCGCGCAAAATGCGCGCGATAGGAGCGGATCGAGGTCGGAATGATGACGGCGAGCGAGGTGCCGACGCAGAGCGGCATCCGCACCTCCAGCGGCACACCGGCGAGCCGAAAACATTCGAAAAACACCGGCACCAGGATCGCGCCGCCGCCGACGCCGAACAGGCCGGCGAGAAATCCCGACAGCGCGCCGACCGCCACCAGCAAAAACGCCAGTTCGAGAAGTTCGGAGAGATCGAGACCGGCCATCCTGCTTTAAGCATCCATATTCAGCGATAAGGTTCGCTAGCTTGGCCGGCAAAATGCACAGCAGCCATTGCTGCGATCGCCGGCGCGGCGGCGATCAAGGCAAATCCAGGTAGCGCCGGCCATCCATCTTCGCCCGGCAGCATCAACGCCAAGCCGTTCGCTAGCAATCCCGCAAGCGAAAAAACCAGCGGGCAAACCAGCTCTCCGACGCCCGCGGAGTAGCGGCGCCGACGCAGCGCTGATGCGTGCCAAGGTCTTGCGTACCACGGCGCGTTGGAAGCTGATTGCATGTCGACCTCCCCTGAATTTGCGAGAATTGTCGAAAGCATACGTTCTTGTGATTTTCGGCGGTATGATCCAGATTTGGTAAGCTCTCTTGCGAGAAGCGGAAGGATCGGAGACGTGGATCAGCTGGCGGCGATGGCGACGTTTGTGCGGGTTGTGGACGCCGGCAGCCTGTCCGGCGCGGCCCGATCGCTGCCGAGTTCGCTGACCTCGGTCAGCCGCCAGATTTCCGCATTGGAGGAACGGTTCGGGACGCGACTATTGCTGCGCACGACGCGCCGGCTCGCGCTGACGGATGACGGACGCATGCTCTACGAGCGCGCGAAATCGATCCTTGGTGAACTTAAGGAGGTCGAACTGGCGCTGTCGTCCGGCCGCGATGAGCCATCCGGGCGGATCCGCGTCAGTGCGCCAAGCTTGATGGGCCGATTGTGGATCGCGCCGCTGCTCGCGGAGTTCTTGCGCCGCTACCGGTCGGTGTCGGTCGAGCTTCTGCTCGTCGACCGCAGCGTCGACATGGTCGAAGAGGACATTCAGCTCTCGCTTCGCGTCGGACATTTGCGGGATTCGCAATTGGTCGCGCGAAAGCTCGCGGATATCCAGATGATCGTCTGCGCGTCGCCTTCCTACCTGGAACGCTGCGGCGTCCCGCAGTCACCCAGTGACCTTCGCCGTCACGACTGCCTGGTATTTTCCGACGCGCCGGGGGTCGGCGAGTGGCGCTTCAAGGAAGAGGTAAAAAGGGAATGCAAAATCCGAATATCTGGTCGGCTCTGGGTCAACAGCCTGGACGCTCTTGTTTCGGCGGCCAAGGAGGGCGCCGGAATTATCAGGGTCCCGTCCTGGCAGGTTGAAGCCGATCTTGCCGCGGGGCGCTTGCGCCGCATCCTGGTCGACCATGAGCCGCCACCGACACCGGTGCATTTGTTGTTTCAATCATCGCGGTTGGCGTCGCCAAAGATCCGGGTATTCGTGGATTACCTGGTCGAGCAGATGCGTCATGCCGCCCCTTTTGCCGGGCGGGTAACCAGAAAGAAGGGGCAGAGTAAAGATCGAACATAGATTCCGTTCTTCGTGTGCTCGGATCGTTCTGGTATACCAAGCCTCTGATTGGCTTGTTTCCACACTGTGTTAGCAATGAATGCCGGTTCGATTTTCGGGCATTTCGCCGTTGCGCTGACGGTGTCGACTTCGTAAATAGGATTTATCAATCGCGATCCTTCCAGGGGTCCCCGCGCGGGCCCAACAACCGTCAAAGCCGCCGATGACCGCCAGGATCGAACGACCGCTTTCGCCACACTTGCAGACCTACCGCTGGACCCTGACGATGGCGCTGTCCATCGTCCATCGCGCCACCGGCATCGCGCTGTATTTCGGTACTCTGTTGCTGGCGTGGTGGCTGATCGCAGCAGCTTCAGGACCCGCCGCCTATGCCAATGTGCACGCCTTCACCACCGGGTTCTTCGGCCGGTTGATCGTGTTCGGCTATACTTGGGCGCTGATGCATCATTTACTCTCCGGCATCCGACATTTCGTGTGGGACTTGGGCTATGGCTTCAAGCCGAGCGAGCGGGAGGGGCTGACCTGGGCCGCCCTGATCGGCGGTATCTCGCTGACGGTGCTGTTGTGGATCGCGGCTTACGCGATCGGAGGCGGGCGATGAGCGCACAGGATTCTCCTGCTCGGAAAACCATGCGTACGCCGCTTTCCCGGGTGCGCTATCTCGGCGCCTCGCATTCCGGCACTTCCGACTTCTGGCGACAGCGCGTCACCGCGGTGGCGATGACGCTTCTGATCGTGCCCGTCATCGTGGTGGTGATGATGCTGCTCGGCCGCAACCAGGCGGGAGCAGCGCAAATCCTCGGCTCGCTGCCGATCGCGATCATCCTGCTGTTGTTCATCATCGCCAGCACCTGGCACATGAAGATCGGGATGCAGGTGGTGATCGAGGACTATGTGCACAACGAGAAGCTGAAGCTCGCCGCCGTGATGGCCAACAATTTCTTTGCGTTCGCGGTGGCGCTGGCCTCGATCTACGCGATTTTGAAACTGTCATCGGGAGTTTAGCGCATGGCCGCTGATGGCAACGGCAAGGCCGCGAACGGTTCTGGTCCCGCCACGAACGGTAAGGCCTATCCGATCGAGGACCACACGTATGACATTGTTGTGGTCGGCGCCGGCGGCGCGGGCCTTCGCGCCGTGGTCGGCTGCAGCGAAGCGGGCTTGCGCACCGCCTGCATCACAAAAGTGTTTCCGACCCGCTCACACACGGTCGCGGCGCAGGGCGGCATCTCGGCTTCGCTCGGCAACATGCACCCGGACGACTGGCGCTGGCACATGTACGACACCGTCAAGGGGTCGGACTGGCTCGGCGACCAGGACGCCATCGAATACATGGTGCGTAACGCGCCCGAAGCGGTCTACGAACTCGAACATTGGGGCGTGCCGTTTTCGCGCACCGAGGACGGCAAAATCTATCAGCGGCCGTTCGGCGGCATGACGCTGGACTACGGCAAGGGCCAGGCGCAACGCACCTGCGCCGCCGCCGACCGCACCGGTCACGCCATGCTGCACACCATGTACGGCCAGGCGCTGCGGCATTCGGCCGAGTTCTACATCGAGTTTTTCGCGATCGACCTGATCATGGACGATCAAGGCACCTGCCGCGGCGTGGTCGCGCTAAAGCTCGACGACGGCACGCTGCATCGTTTCCGCGCCCAGACCACGATCCTCGCGACCGGCGGCTATGGCCGCGCTTACGCTTCTTGCACCTCCGCGCATACTTGCACCGGCGATGGCGGCGCCATGGCCTTGCGCGCGGGGCTGCCGTTGCAGGACATGGAGTTCGTGCAGTTTCACCCGACCGGCATTTATGGTTCGGGTTGCCTCGTCACCGAGGGCGCGCGCGGCGAAGGCGGCTATCTCGTCAATTCCGAGGGTGAACGTTTTATGGAGCGCTATGCTCCTTCCGCAAAAGATCTCGCGTCGCGCGACGTGGTGTCGCGCGCGATGACGATCGAAATCCGCGAGGGCCGCGGCGTCGGCAAGAAGAAGGACCACATCTTCCTGCATCTCGACCATCTCGATCCAAAAGTGCTGCACGAGCGGCTGCCGGGCATTTCCGAATCGGCAAGAATCTTCGCCAATGTCGACGTGACGCGCGAGCCGATCCCGATCCTGCCGACGGTGCACTACAATATGGGCGGCATTCCCACCAATTATCATGCCGAAGTACTGACCAAGCGAAATGGCGACGACAATGCCATCGTCCCCGGCCTGATGGCGCTCGGCGAAGCCGCTTGCGTCTCGGTGCACGGCGCCAACCGCCTTGGCTCCAATTCGCTGATCGACCTCGTCGTGTTCGGCCGCGCCGCGGCGTTGCGCTGCGCAGAAAAGCTGACGCCGAACGGCAAGCAGGCGGAGCTGCCGGCGGGCTCGGCGGAGAAGGCGCTCGGCCGGCTCGATCATTACCGCCATGCCGCAGGCGGCACGCCGACGGCAAAGCTGCGCGACAGCATGCAGCATGTGATGCAGAATAATTGCGCGGTGTTCCGCACCGGCGAGATCCTGCACGAAGGACAAAACCTGATTCACAAGGTGCACGGCGGCGTCGGCGACATCGCGGTCAGCGACCGCTCGCTGATCTGGAATTCCGATCTGGTCGAGACGCTCGAGTTCGACAATCTGATCGTGCAGGCGGTGGTAACGATGGACTCCGCCGCCAACCGCTCGGAGAGCCGCGGCGCACACGCGCGCGAGGATTTTCCGGACCGCGACGACAAGAACTGGATGAAGCACACGCTGGCCTGGATCGACGATGGCGGCAAGACGTCGATCGATTATCGGCCGGTGCACGACTACACCATGACCAATGACGTTCAATACATCCCG
>DATBYN010000511.1:0-3208 GCA_036513695.1 Bradyrhizobium sp.
ATATTGACGTGCGGCGTTCGCGATATTCTGGGGGCACGGCTTGTCGATACGTCCGGTCATTGCGTTATCTTCGGTATTCACCAGCAGATCGGCCGCAGCTTCTCCGACAGCGTCGATTCGGTCGTAAATCTCGCGGGCATCTCGTTGAAGCACGCCGCCTGGCGCCATATGGAGCGTCTCTCTTCGACGAGATCCGCCATATTCGACCTATCTCAAACTGAGGTTTCGGCTGAAGGAAGCCGGTTTTATTTCCACGTTGACAATGGCAGCCGGTATCCCGACAAAACGGGATCGGTTTTTTCGACGGCCGATGACGCCACGGCGCATGCCATTGTTGTTGCCCAGGAACTCGCGCAAGATGGCAGCTGGCACGGATCTTCCATTGTCGTGACGGACGACCGGGGACACGAGATTGTCCGTGTGCGAATAGGCCGGTAGGATCGCTCGAGCATTGCTTCGCGACAAAATAGATCGCCTATTCCGGCAACCCGCGCGAGGCGCCGGAACGCCGCTGGCGATCAGCGGCGTTGGCCTCAAGATCGGCTGGCGGCAACCCCGCCAGCACGGCCAGCCGGATCGCTTCGGCAAGAGAGTGGGTCCCGAGTCGCGCCAGCATACGGGCGCGGTGCACCTCGACCGTCCGTGCGCTGATGCCGAGATCGTAGGCCATCTGCTTGGTCGAGCGCCCGGCGACGAGCGCGTCGAGCACCTGGCGTTCGCGCGGGCTCAACCCGGCGACCCGCTGGGCGGCGGCCATGCTTTCGCTGTCACGGGCCGGACCCAAGGGTAGCGCCAATGCGGCGTTGATCGCGACGAGGAGTCCTTCGTCATTGAAGGGTTTTTCGATGAAATCGACCGCACCGCCCTTCATCGCCCGTACCGCGGTCTCCATGTCGCCTTTCAACGTCATCACGATGATCGGCAGCTTGAACCCAAGGGATTTGAGCTGCTGTTGCAGCTCGAGGCCGCCCATTCCCGGCATTCGAACATCGAGCAGCACACATCCGTCGACGAGGGCCGGCGCTGCCTTGAGAAACGCATACGCCGACTCAAATGAGACGGCGGTCAACCCCGCTGAGCGCAGCAGCCGTTCGACTGCCCTGCGGAATGCGCCATCGTCGTCCACAATATAGACGGGGCGCTGCGGTGTGCGTTCAAGGGCCATCGTTCGATCCGCTGTTTGTGGCCCGACGTGGGGCAAACCGCACCGTTGCACTGTCGGCGTCAACCATATCGCTTTCGTTGTTCGGCAAAGCAACGAATGAGCATGATCTTTACTGGCGCCGGGGCTGCGAAGCACCGTCTACCGGGTGCTTCAACGCCGAGTGAATACAATTGAGGAGTTCCTCGTCGGCAAACGGTTTGATCAGATAGCCAACGGCCCCGGCGTTCAACGCCTGGGCTCGCGCGCGATCGTCGTTGAATGCGGTGATGAAGATGATCGGAATCGCGAAGCTCGATGCGACCAAACGCTCCTGCAAGTCGAGCCCGTTCATGCCCGGCATTTGTACGTCCAGGATCAGGCAGGATGTTTTCTCCAGCCGGTCGGAACCAAGAAAATCTTCAGCGGAGGCAAATGTTTCAACGGCGAGGCCAAAAGATTTCATCAGGCGCCTGACGGCTTTCCTTATCGAATCATCGTCGTCGACAATCATGACGACTGACTGATTTTCGGTCATGGGCTTGCTCCAGCGGCCGAGGGCAATGCGAAGGCGAACATGGCCCCAAAGCGGGGTTCAGGTACCGCCCACAGGCGACCGTGATGAGCTTCGATGATCGATTTGCTGATCGCCAGGCCCATACCCATTCCGTTGGCCTTTGTCGTGAAGAAGGTATCAAAAATATGCTCCAGGTTCACGGCGTCAAGACCAACACCGGAATCCGCCACGCTGACGACGATGTTGCCTCGGTCGTCGGGCTGCGACCGGACCGTCAAGACCCGCGACCGATCACCGATTGCACGCATCGCGTCGACGCCGTTCATGACGAGGTTAAGAACGACCTGCTGCAACTGGACTCGATCGGCCATGATCGGCGGAAGGTTTGGATGCAGATCCGCCTCGACGGAAACGCGATGTTGCTGCAGCTCATGACGGGCAAGCGACAGCACTTCCGTGATCGCGCGGTTGACATCCATCTGCACCCGCTCTGGTGCGACGTTCTTCAACATGCCGCGGATGCGGCTCAGTACTTCGCTGGCACGATTGCCATCGCTGACGATGGCGGCAAGCCCGTCCTTGACCTCGTCAAGGTCGGGCGGAGAGATGGCGAGAAATCGCTGACAGGCGTTGCCATTCATGATGATCGCCCCGAGAGGCTGATTGATCTCATGGGCGATCGACGCCGCGAGCTCCCCCATCATGGTCAGCCGGGTAGCGCGCGAGAGTGCTTCCCGCGCGTCATTCAAATCACCCTCTGCGCGCTTGCGCTCCGTGATGTCCTCGATGATGGCGGGCATGCCCTGAAGCGAGCTGCTCGAATCCAGGGCACGGGCGGCGCTGACACGCACCCAGATCACCTTGCCGTCCTTGCGGCGATAGCGCTTTTCCGAGGGGTCGCCCTGGCGCTTGCCGCTCCGCACATCGTCGATCAGCTTTTGCGTGGCCTCGCGGTCTTCTTCGTGCGTGATGTCCGTCGGGGCGAGCGACTGCAGTTCCTCGCCGGTGTAGCCGACCATTTTCTGAAACGCCTCGTTTGTTGCCGCGAAATGATGCAGCTGATCGAGGACGGCGATGCCGACCGCGGAGGCTTCGAACATGCTACGCCACCGCTCCTCACTAGCACGGAGCGTTGCTTCGGTATTCCGCCGCCGAACCACTTCTTCCTCAAGGTCTGCGGTGCGGGTGGCGACCCGCCGCTCAAGTTCCGCATTGGCGTCGCGCAGGGCGGCTTCAGCGCGTTGCCGCTGACCAATCTCTGCGCCAAGAAGCCCGTTAGCCCGCTCAAGCTGTCCCGTGCTCGGAAGCGCGAGCGCCAGCGGCATCACCTTCCAGATCGCGATCGCCGTGCCGATGGAGAGCAGAGCCGTAACCGCCTTGATGCCGCCATCGACCCGGTAGTCCGGAAACCAAAGAGTCCAGACGCCCATGAGATGCGTCGTGCCGCAGGCAAGGATGAAGAGACTTGTCAGCACGAAAATGGCGGGAAATGCCAAATCGGTACGTTTCCATACGAAATAGCCCAGGGCGACCGGAATCGAATAGTAGGC
>DATBYN010000512.1:0-4622 GCA_036513695.1 Bradyrhizobium sp.
GCCGCGTGGTCGTCCTATGCAATGGGCGAAGCAGGGTTGAAGGAAATCCGCATCGGTACCCAAAAGGGCGGCTTTTTTCCGGCGGTGCGGCAGCGTCACACGATAGAGAATGCATTCAAGCCGCTCGATATCGATATCAAATGGATCGATTTCCAATTCGGCCCGCCGTTGTTGGAGGCGATCAACGTCGGCAGCGTCGACTTCGGCTATGTCGGCGACACGCCGCCGATTTTCGCGCAAGCGGCGGGCGCACGAATTCGCTACGTCGCCGCCGTCAAGTCGGACGGAAATACGCAGGCGATCGTCGTACCGCAGGATTCGCCGATCAAGACGCTCGCCGATTTGAAGGGAAAACGCATCGCGTTCGGCAAGGGGTCGAGCGCGCACAATCTGCTGGTCGCTGCGCTCGAGAAGGCAGGATTGACCTGGAGCGACATCACGCCGGCGCCGCTTGCGCCGGCCGATGCGACGGCGGCCTTCGTCAAGGGTTCGGTCGACGCCTGGTCGATTTGGGATCCTTATCTGGCCTTGGCCGAGCTCAAGGAAAACGCCCGGGCGATCGCCTTCGAAAAGGACGTCCGCAAACAAAACGCCTTCTATATTGCAGGCTCGGATTTCGAGGAGAAATATCCCGCGCTGGTTGCCCGGCTCAACCAGTTATTCGCGTCGGAAGGGGTTTGGGCCGACCAGCATCACGAGGAGGTTGCCAAAGCGCAGGCGGAGGCGACCGGCGTCGATATCGAAGCCATCAGGCGCTTTGTCGATCGCTCGAACTACCGCGTCGTTCCGGTCGACGACGACGTGACCAATACTCAGCAGGTGGTCGCCGATCGTTTTGCGCGCCTTGGCCTGATCCCCAAGCCGGTGAAAATTTCGGAAATCGTCTGGAAATGGACGCCGGGCTCCTGAGAGTTTTGCGCAAGACAAGGAGACCCGGCACATGAGTGCAAATCCATCATCCAAAGCCAACATCCTCTGGTTCCTGCCGACCCATGGCGACGGCCGCTATCTCGGCACCACCACCGGCGGACGTGACGTCAACTTCAACTATCTGCGCCAGATCGCGCAGGCCGCCGACCAGCTCGGATATTTCGGCGTGCTGTTGCCGACCGGGCGCAGCTGCGAGGATTCCTGGGTGGTCGCTTCCGCCGTCGCGCCCTTCACCGAGCGCTTGCGCTATCTCGTGGCGGTGCGGCCCGGCCTGCAATCGCCAAGTGTCGCCGCGCGCATGACCGCAACGCTCGACCGGGTATCGAATGGACGGTTGTTGATCAACGTCGTCACCGGCGGCGATCCCGTCGAGAACAAGGGCGATGGCATCTTCCTTGATCATGGCGAGCGCTATGCGGTGACCCGCGAGTTTCTCAATATCTACAGCGATCTGCTGGCGGGCAAGACGGTGAATGTGGAAGGCAAGCACATCCGCATCGAGGATGGCCGCCTGCTGTTTCCGCCGGTGCAATCGCCGCGCCCGCCGCTCTATTTCGGCGGATCGTCGGATGCCGGCATCGATGTCGCCGTCGATACCGTCGATAAATATCTGACATGGGGCGAGCCGCCGGCACAGGTCGCCGAAAAGGTCGAGCGCGTGAGGGCAGTTGCCGCGAGGCGCGGCCGTAAGCTTTCCTTCGGCATCCGGCTGCATGTGATTGTGCGCGAAACCAACGCGGAAGCGTGGAAGGCCGCCGACGAATTGATTCAATACGTCACCGACGAGACCGTGGCTTCCGCGCAAAAGATCTTCTCGCGGATGGACTCGGTCGGCCAGCAGCGCATGGCGCAACTGCATGGCGGGCGCCGCGACAAGCTCGAGATCAGCCCGAACCTCTGGGCCGGCGTCGGCCTGGTACGCGGTGGCGCGGGAACGGCGCTGGTCGGCGATCCCCCAACTGTCGCGGCGCGGATCAAGGAGTATCAGGACGTCGGCATCGACACCTTCATCATGTCGGGCTATCCGCATCTCGAGGAAGCCTATCGTTTTGCCGAGCTGGTATTTCCGCTGTTGTCGCTCGAGCAGCCGAGCAATGTGACGCCGCTTCGCGTCAATACCGGGCCGTTCGGCGAAACCATCGCCAACGAACATCGGCCGCTGGTGAAGGCATCGCAGTCATGAGTCTTGTTGAAATTCTTCCGCGCGTCCGACGCCTGCGGCTGCCGCGGGCCGACGGTCTGGTGCAATGGATCGTGCCGCTGGCCATCGTTCTGATCTGGCAGATCGCCTGTGAGGCCGGGCTGGTGCCGGCGCGGGTGCTGCCGGCGCCGAGCGAGGTTGCATTGGCGGGCTGGAAGCTATCGCTGTCGGGCGAACTCGCGCGCAACATCTGGGTCAGTTTTTGGCGCGCGGCCGCAGGTTTTGTCATTGGCGGCGGCATCGGCTTTGCCTTTGGGCTCGCCAATGGCCTTTCCGAGCTCAGCAACAAGCTCACCGACACGACGCTGCAGATGGTGCGCAACGTGCCGCATCTGGCGCTGATCCCGCTGGTGATCCTGTGGTTCGGCATCGATGAATCCGCAAAACTGTTTCTGGTCGCGCTCGGGGTGTTCTTCCCGATCTATCTCAACACCCTGCACGGCATCCGCAGCGTCGATCCGCAATTGATCGAGATGGGACGGACCTACGGCATGAGCGACCGCGAGTTGTTCCGGCGGGTGATCTTTCCGGGCGCGCTGCCATCGATCTTCGTCGGCGTGCGCTTTGCGCTCGGTATCATGTGGCTGACGCTGATCGTCGCGGAAACCATCGCCGCCTCGTCGGGGCTCGGTTACATGGCGATGCAGGCGCGCGAGTTCATGCAGATCGACGTCGTCCTGCTCAGCATCCTGATTTATGCACTGCTTGGAAAGCTGGCCGACAGCGCCTCGCGCGTGCTCGAACGGCTGACGCTGTCCTGGCATCCGGCGTTCCAGAAACACTAGGAATCCCCATGCAAGAAGCCGTTCGTTTTCTCTCGCCCGATGCCGAGCCCGTGGAGCCTGCGGATTTCATCGAACAGGCGCGGCTTTTGCGGCGCAGCTCCGAAGCTTTATCGCGTGGGCTCGCCCTCACCATTCGGGCTTTGCAAAAATCCTTCGGCGACAATCAAGTGCTGCGCGGCATCGATCTGCACATTCCCCCGGGCCAGTTCGTCGCGATCGTCGGCCGCAGCGGCTGCGGCAAGAGTACGCTGCTGCGCACGATCGCAGGTCTCGAGCGCATCGATGCCGGCACTATCAGTTTTGGGGAAGAAGCGCGCCCGGAAGACGTTCGCGTGATGTTCCAGGAACCGCGGCTATTGCCATGGGCGCGGGTTTTGTCGAATGTCGAGGTCGGCCTTGGCCGCGACCGCGCCTCTTCGGATGCGCAAGTGCGCGCGGAAACGGCGCTGACCGAAGTCGGTCTCGGCGACAAGCGGGATCAATGGCCGGCGGTGCTTTCCGGTGGGCAGAAGCAACGGGTGGCGCTGGCGCGGGCGCTGGTCAGCAATCCCCGGATTCTCGCCTTCGACGAGCCGCTCGGGGCGCTGGATGCCCTGACGCGGATTTCCATGCAAAAATTGCTGGAGCGGGTGTGGCGCGACCAGGCCTTTACGGCGATCCTGGTGACGCATGACGTGTCGGAGGCGGTCGCGCTGGCCGACCGCGTGCTGGTCCTTGAACAAGGCCGGATCGCGCACGATATCAAGGTGGAGGTCCCGCGGCCCCGCCGCCGCGGCTCCGCCGATCTCGCGGCCCTGGAAGGTTCGATCCTGCGCGAGCTGCTGTAATCTGCCAACGAACCGTCAGACTTGTGAGGCCGCCATGAACTCCGCCGTCCGCACCATCAAGCTCGATGATAAGGTTTCGGCGGACGAGTTTCGAAAGTCCGAGTTTCGAAAATCCATGCGTCATCTGGCGGGCGGCGTCAGTGTGATCACGGTCGGACGCGGCAGCGACATCACCGGGATGACCGTTACTTCGGTGGCATCGCTGTCGGTCGATCCGCCGACCTTGATCGTCAGCATCAACCGGAAATCATCGTCCTGGCCGCTGCTCCGGCGCTACGGCTTCTTCGGCGTGAATATCGTTAACGCCGATCAACTCGATATCGCCGAGCGATTTGCCGGCAAGGATGGGGTGAAAGGCGCGGAGCGCTTTGCCGGCGCGCAATGGGTCACGCGGGCGTCGGGCGTGCCGCTGCTGGTGGGAGCGCTGGCGGCGCTCGATTGTGAGGTCGAGGATATCGTCGAACGCCATTCCCATGCCATCGTAATCGGGCGCGTCAAGGATATGCAGGTTTCGTCGCGCAGCGCGGCGCTGGCCTATTGGCAGGGGCAATATATCGCGATCGACCAGAACGAGGACGCGATAAAGCTCGCGGAGGTCAGCCTGCCGAGCGGCGGCGTGCACGGCACGAAATTTGATGTCGCGGTCCCGAAACGCCGTCCCTGAGCCGGTAGCCTTTTTTCCGTTCGCGGCGTAAAAGCCCGCCTATGAAACGGATCGCAGTCTGGGCTTTTTACGGCGTCGGCGTGCTTGCGATGGCCTATCTCGCGCTCTACGCCTATGCGGCATTCACCAGCCGCGACCTGCAGCCCGGCGATCCCATCCACATGTTCCGAAAGCCGGACGCGCCGGATTATTCGTGACGCGCCTCGTGCACCACC
>DATBYN010000513.1:0-20816 GCA_036513695.1 Bradyrhizobium sp.
GCCAGCCAAATTGATCGATCCGAGGCCCAACATCGCGCTCGCCGCCAAAACAGCCGATCTCTATGTAACGCGGGACGGACTGATCTATGCGACCGACTGGAACGCCGGCCTGCACGTGCTGGAATATGAAGGTTGAGCTGAACCCAGGGACCGACCATGACAAGTAGAGACGGGGATTGCAGAAGTTCATTGCCTATGTCGACGTCAACAAATTCACCTTACTGTTGGCAGCGATCAGGCGGTCGGCGAGCATTTGCGCCAGGTTGCGCATGATCCGTTCGCCAGCGCGCGGATGTTGTTTTCGAAACCGCTCGAAATCGGCGAGCGGCACTTCGAGCGCGGTGACGGATTTGTCGGCCACGATGTCGGCCGAGCGGTGCCCCTCCAACAGCGCCATTTCGCCGAAGGCCATGCCGGCGGTGATGGTTGCGAGCCGGATGCCGCTAGGCAGTTTGACGTGAACGACGCCGCTCTTGAGGAAGAACAGCGACGTTGCGGGCTCGGAGGCTGCGATGATTGTCTCGCCCGCCTGATAGGTTCTGAGCTTGCCCAGGGAAGCGAGAGCTAAGAGTTCCTCCGCGGCTAATCCCGCCAGCAGCGGCTGTTCGGAAAGCTCGGTCATCTCAACCGCCTCGATCGCGCCGCCGTGGCGATAGACGATCTGATCCTCGGCCCATTCGATGGCGTCGTCGAGCAGGGGGTAGTTGCGCAAATTGGAAAGGCCGTCGGTCCATTCGCCGATGATCTTCCATTCCGGCGAGGTACGCTTGATGCCGGAGATGACCGCGGTAACATTGAAGCGCGCCAGTTCGCGAAAACCTTCCGCGAGCAGCCGGGCGCCGGCAGGCGTTACCACCGCGACCCGTCGCAGGTCGAAGATGATGAAATGCGGACGCGGTTTGGCGGCGAGCTGACGCGAGACGTAATCGACATTGGAAAATGTCAACGTCCCCACCAATTCGATGATGCGGACATCCTGCTGGTGGTTGGCGAGAATCCTCTGCTCATGCGGCCGCCGGCTGCGCCGCGAGGCGCTCTGGCCGATGTCGTAGTCGGCGATGATGTTGCGCGCGTCGTCGCTGCGGTTGAGCATGTGCAGATCGTAATGCGCCGACAGCGCCTCGCAGACCTTGATGCCGCGCACGCTGTTGCCGTGGCTGTCGAGCCGCGGCGAGTAGCTGCCGAGCCCGAGCCGCGCCGGCAGCGCCGCCAGGATGCCTCCGCCGACGCCGCTTTTCGCTGGGATTCCGACGCGATAGATCCATTCGCCGGCGTAGTCATACATGCCGGACGACGTCATCACCGACAGCGTCCGCGCGATAGCATAAGGGGTCATCACCTGCTCGCCGGTCACGGGGTTGATGCCGCGGTTGGCCAGCGTTGCTGCCATGATGGCGATATCGCGCGCCGTCACCAGCACCGAGCATTGCCGGAAATACACGTCCAGGACCTTGCCGACGTCATCCGTGATGACATTGGAGTTGCGCAAGAGATAGCCGATGGCGCGGTTGCGGTCACCTGTTGCGCTTTCGGATGCAAACACCGCCTCGTCGACGCCGAGTTCGCGCCCCGCAAACCGGCCGAGCGCCTGGCGGATATATTCGAACGCGCCGTCGCCCTTGGCCTCGCGGATCAGCGCCGAGCACGCGATCGCGCCGGCATTGACCATCGGATTGAATGGATGGTTGTTGGCGTCGAGCCGGATCGAATTGAAGGGGTCGCCGGACGGTTCGACGCCGATCGCGCTTTCGACATGGTCGGCGCCGAGCGTATCCAGCGCCAGCGCAAACACGAACGGCTTTGAGATCGACTGGATGGTGAAGGGTATTCGGCTGTCGCCGACCTCGTAGACATGCCCGTCGATGGTGGCGAGGCTGATGCCGAAATGATCGGGGTCTGCCTTGCCGAGCTCAGGGATATAATTGGCAACCGCGCCGCCGGTCTCCACGGAAAAATCCGCGTGGCACGTATCGAGGAACCGCAGCAGCGGCGATTTCAGGGCGCCCCAGTTATTGGCATGCCGGCTCGGAGCCGGTTGCGAAATGTTCATGTCGGGTTCTGCCATGCGATGATTTCAGCGCGAGCCGACTTTACGTCGCATCGGGGGGCGCCGAAACCGGCCTGATCGCCTAATATGGGGGCAGGGAAGGTGCTGCGCCGCGGTCGCGCGCCGGAAGGCGCGTTCAGGTTTCGATAATCGCAAGCACCTGGCCTTCGGCGACCACGTCGTCGATGCTGACAAGGATGGATTTGAGCTTGCCCGCGGCGGGTGCTGCCACCGGGATTTCCATCTTCATGGCCTCGACAAAGGCCACGTCGTCGCCATCGCCGACGCTCCCGCCGACTTCAACCGGAAGCGCGCAGACGCGCCCGGCCACCTCGGTCACAATCTTGATATCTGGCATTCCGCTCCCCGGGGCAGCCACTGCACGCAATCGCGATCACGATACGGGCAATATAAAAGGGCGGGCGCCCTCGGCTTGTGGCCGCAGATTGCCTGAGGTAGCTTGATCTGCAAGTGGAATTTTATTCCGTCAGACGGAATGAATGGATAGGCCACAGATGGGACGACGTTCGGAGCGGCTGAGTAGACAGGGAATGCTCGCCAGCGATCTCGCAGGCGAGGGTGACGTCATCCAGGTGGTGTCGCGCGCCTTTGACGTGTTGCGCTGCTTCGAGGGCCATGAGGCGCGGCTCGGCAATCTGGAAATTTCCAATCGCTGTGGATTGCCGCGATCCACCGTGTCGCGCCTGACCCACACGCTGACCCGGATGGGTCAGCTCGTCTATCTGCCGCGCGATCAGAAATACCGCATCGGCCCGAGCGCGGTCGCCATGAGCACTTCGATGATGCGCGGCTTGCAGTTGCGCAATCTGATCCGGCTGCGATTGCAGGACGTTGCCGAACAATTGCCGGGAACCGTAGGCTTTGTCATTCCCGACCGTTTCCATCTCGTCTATCTCGAATATGCGCGCACCGACAACGCGGTCGGCCTGCATGAAACCATCGGTAGCCGCATCGCCATGGCAAGCACTGCCGCGGGCCACGCCTATACGGCGGCGCTCGATGTCGAAGTCGGCGATGCCTTGCTCGCAGAAATGGAACGGGAGCTTCCCGAAGACGCCAAGCTGTTGCGGCCGCGCCTCGAGAACAACCGGGGCTTCCTGCGCGAACATGGCTACGTCGTCGCCTGCGGTTTGTGGAGCCCGCATATCAACGGCCTCGCGGTGCCGATGTGGTCGCCGCAATACCAGACCTTCGTCGCGGTCACGATCGGACTTCTCTCGGCCATGTATGATGAGACGCGGCTGCACCAGGAGGTGGCCCCAAAGCTTCTGCAATTGGGCGCCGCGGTCGGCAGCCTGCTTGAAGGCGGCGACGGAGAACTCTTCAACAACCGGCTGGAGAGAAAGGCGCTTCCGGTAGCAGCCCATAATAATAAAATCATCAACGCGGAGGTTACGAATGAACTGGAAGCCGGAGCTCGACGACCTCGCTCGGCGCGAAGCGTTCGCGCGCGAGATGGGAGGCGTTGACAAGGTCAAGCGGCAGCGTGACCAGGGCCGGCTCACCGTCCGCGAGCGCATCGACAAACTGGTCGATCAAAAAAGCTTTCACGAGATCGGGGCGATTTCAGGCATCGCCGAATATGACGAGAGCGGCGAACTCAAAAATCTGACGCCGGCGAACTGCGTATTCGGCCGCGGCAGGATCGACGGCCGCACCGTGGTCGTGGTCGGCGACGATTTTACCGTGCGCGGCGGCTCCGCGGACGCCTCGATATCGGCCAAGCCTTTGATGGCCGAAGAGATGGCGCATGATTTCCGCCTTCCGATCATCCGGATGATCGAAGGATCCGGCGGCGGCGGCTCGGTGAAGACGATCGAGACCAAGGGAGCGGCCAATCTGCCGGGCGGCATCGGCGGCACGCGGTGGTACTGGTACACGACCTCGAACATGGCCCGCGTGCCCGTGGTCGGCCTGGGCCTCGGTTCGGTCGCAGGATTGGGCGCGGCGCGGCTTGCGGCCAGCCACTATTCGGTGATGACAAAGAACTCGGCGATGTTCGTCGCGGGTCCGCCGGTAGTGAAGCGGCTCGGCCAGGATCTGACAAAACAGGAACTCGGCGGCGCCGAGATCCAGACCCGGGCCGGCGGCGTCGATGATGCCGCCGATACCGAGGAGGAAGCGTTCGAGCGCGCCAGGCGCTTTTTGTCCTATCTGCCATCCTCGGTCTACGAATTGCCGCCGACGATCGCTAACGACGACGATCCGGAACGACCAGAAGAATCCCTGATGAAGGCGGTGCCGCGCAGCCGCCGCCAAGTCTACAAGATGCGGCCCATCATCAATGCCGTCGTCGACAAGGGGTCGTTCTTCGAGATGGCTTCGAATTTCGGCCGTTCGATGATCGTGGGACTTGCGCGCCTCGAAGGCCGCGCCGTGCTGCTGCTCGCCAGCGACCCCTTCCACTATGGCGGGTCGTGGACTGCGGAAGCGTGCCAGAAGGTGATGCGCTGGGTCGACTTTGCGGAAACGTTTCATCTCCCAGTGGTCTATCTCATGGACTGTCCGGGTTTCATGATTGGACTCGAGGCCGAGAAGGCCGCGACCATCCGCCACGGCGTGCGTGCGATGGCGGCCGTCAACCAGACCACGGTGCCCTGGTGCACCATCATCGTACGCAATTCGTTCGGCGTCGCCGGCGTCGTGCATCAGCCGGCCGACCGGTTTTCGATCCGATACGCCTGGCCGTCGGCGTATTGGGGTTCGCTGCCGCTCGAAGGCGGCATCGAGGCAGCCTATCGCGCCGACATCGACGCCGCGGACGATCCCGCGGCGAAGCTGAAAGAGATCGAGGATCGCCTCAACAAATTGCGCTCGCCGTTCCGCTCGGCCGAAAAATTCTGGGTCGAGGAGATCATCGACCCGCGCAAGACCCGCTCGCTGTTGTGCGAATTCGCAAGGCTAGCCGAGCCTCTGCGCACGCCGGGGCTCGCGACCAACATGACGATCCGGCCGTAGTTTTCCTACCTCGCCCCGCGAAGGGCGGGGCGAGGGAGAAGAGGCTCACGCCGCTACCGGTTTCGCCTGCCGCGAGATCGCCAGCGCAATCAGCGCGGCAACGATGCACAGCGCGCCGGCGGCGAAGAAGGCCGGCAGATAGCTCGAAAGCACGGTCCGCGACAGGCCGGCGCCGAAGGCCGCCGTGCCTGCACCCAACTGATGACCGGCGAAAATCCAGCCGAACACCAGATTGGCGCGCTCCGGCCCGAAGCGTTGCGCGGTGAGCCGCACCGTCGGTGGCACGGTCGCGATCCAGTCGAGCCCATAGAACATCGCAAACAGCGATAGCCCGTAGAACGAGAAATCGGTGAACGGCAAAAACACCAGCGACAGCCCCCGCAGGCCGTAATACCAGAACAGGAGCCAGCGGTTGTCGTAGCGATCCGACAGCCAGCCCGAGCAGATCGTGCCGAAGAAATCGAACACGCCCATGGCGGCGAGCAGGCTCGCGGCCTGGACCTGCGGAATGCCGAAATCGAGGCACATCGGGATCAGGTGCACCTGGACCAGGCCGTTGGTAGAGGCGCCGCAGATGAAGAAGGTCGCGAACAGGATCCAGAACACCCGCGTTTTCCCGGCCTCGCGCAATGTTCCCAGCGCCGCCGCCATGATCGGCGCGGTGTTGGGTGGAGGCGACGGTAATGGCGCCGTTCCGGCATCGCCGAACGGTCGCAAGCCCACGTCGCTCGGCCTGTCGCGCATGACCAAGAGGACCGCAAGCGCCGAAATGCCGAGCATGACGCAGACCAGCGCCAGCGCGATCCGCCAGCCGAACCGCTCGGTAAGGCTGGCCAGCAGCGGCAGGAACACCAATTGTCCGGTGGCGACGCTCGCGGTGAGAATGCCGATCACGAGCCCGCGGCGGCCTGCGAACCAGCGTGTGGCGATGGTCGCGCCCAGCACCAGCGCGGTCATGCCGGTGCCGATGCCGATGACGACGCCCCACAGCAGCATCAATTGCCACACTTTTGTCATGGCAAGCGAGGCGAGGAGCGCCGAGACCACGATCAGTTGCGCCGAAAGCGTGACGTTGCGCAGGCCGTAGCGGTTGAGCAGCGCCGCGGCAAACGGCGCCATCAGTCCGAACAGGATGAAGCGAATCGACAGCGCGGAAGAAATTTCCGCGGTGGTCCAGCCGAACTCATGTTGCAGCGGCACGATGAAGACGCCGGGCGCGCCCACCGTGCCGGCCGAGATCAGCGCGGTGAAGAAGGTCACGCCGACCATCACCCAGCCGTAATGAATATTGCGGCGGGCAAGCGCGGCCGACAGCCAGTTCGAGATCATTGAGCCCCTGAAAATTTACTTGGAAGGTTTTACTTGGAAGATCTACTTGGAAGGTTTGCGTGATGTGCTGACCTGCCACATCATGACGTATTGGCAGCGCGTCGTAAATGCCGCACTTCCCTCGTTTTAGGACATGGCCGTAACGCTAGCGCGAGATGCGCTCCACGGCAATCGCGGTGGCTTCGCCGCCGCCGATGCACAGCGCCGCGACGCCGCGCTTGAGATTTTGCGCCTCCAGGGCATGCAACAGCGTCACGATCAGGCGGGCGCCGGTGGCGCCGATGGGATGGCCGAGCGCGCAGGCGCCGCCGTTGATGTTCAGCTTCTCGCTGACAATGCCGAGGTCGCGCTGCGCTGCCATCGCCACCACCGCGAAGGCTTCGTTGATCTCAAAGAGATCGACATCGCCTACCTTCCAGCCGACCTTGTCGAGCAGTTTTCGAATGGCCGGGATCGGCGCGGTGGTAAACCATTGCGGTTCCTGGCTATGGGTGGCGTGGCCCCTGATCACGGCCAGCGCCGGCAGTCCCTCGCGATCAGCGAGCGACCGCTTTGTCAGGACCAGCGCCGCGGCGCCGTCGGCATTGGCCGACGAGGCGGCCGGCGTGATGGTGCCGTTGGCGCGGAACGCTGGCTTGAGGCCGGGAATTTTGGCGGGATCGACTTTTAGCGGAATCTCGTCATTGCCGATGGTCCGCGGGCCGGCCTTCTCGGTCACCGTCAACGGCACGATTTCGGCCGTGAACGCGCCGCCTTCTACGGCCTTGCGCGCGCGCGTTAGCGTTTCCATGGCGTAGGCGTCCTGGTCGGCGCGGGTGAATTGATAGGCTTCCGCGGTCGCTTCGCCGAAATCGCCCATCGAGCGGCCGACCTCATAGGCATCTTCCAATCCGTCCATCACCATATGGTCGATGATCCGGTCATGACCGGCGCGATAGCCGCTTCGCGCCTTCGCCAGCAGATAGGGCGCGTTGCTCATGCTCTCCATGCCGCCGGACACCACGATCTCGGCCGAGCCGGCATGGATGATGTCGTGCGCGAGCATGGTCGCCTTCATGCCGGAGCCGCAGACCTTGTTGATGGTGGTGGCGCCGGTTGCATCCGGCAATTTGGCGCCGCGCGCGGCCTGCCGCGCCGGGGCCTGGCCCTGGCCTGCCGGCAGCACGCAGCCCATGAACACTTCGTCGATCCGCTGGGGCGCCAATTTGGCCCGCTCGAGCGCGGCGCCGATCACATGGGAACCGAGCTTGTGGGCGGCAAACGGCGAGAGATCGCCCATGAACCGGCCGAGCGGCGTGCGGGCAGCGGAAACGATGACGACGGGATCGGAAGCGGCGGCCATGGCGGATGCTCCTCAATTTGCGCGATCCAACAGCGCGGTATCATTTGCATGACATTCATCATATGATGCACTGCGGCATTTGCAACGGCTGCTCGCGATAAATTGTAGGCGGATGAGGGCTCTGCTCGCTACCGCTTCCGTTCGATAAACGCCTGCATCAGCCGCTGCGGCTCGCCGGTCAGGAACGACTTTCCGAATACGCCGATGCTGAGCTCGACCGACTCCTTCAGCGGCAGCTCCTCCCATTGCCGCAGCAGGGCCTTTTGCGCACGCAAGGCTTCCGGGCCGCATTCCAATAGCGCCGCCACTGTCGTCTCGACCGCGGCGTCGAGCCCGCCTTGCGGCGCGACCATTTCGACCAGCCCCCAGGCGAGCGCGGTGGGCGCGTCGATATTCTCGGCCGTCATCAATAGCCAGCGGGCACGGCCCCAGCCGATCAACCGCGGCAACAGCGCGGCATGGATGACGCTGGGTATGCCGACCCTGACCTCGGGCATGCCGAATCTGGCGTCGTGCGCGGCAATCCGGAAGTCGCAGCTAGCTGCCACCTCGAGGCCGCCGCCGAGGCACCAGCCGGGCATCCGCGCGATGGTGGGTCCCGGAAATGCCCGCACCGCTTCGCAGAGGTCGCGCAGACCGGTGATGAACTTTTCGGCGGAAGCCTGATCGAGCTTTGCCATCTCCTTGATATCGGCGCCGCCGATCATGCTCTTCTCGCTTGCGCCGGCGAGGATCAACACGCGAATCTGGGGGTCCTTTGCGAGGATCTCCAGGCCCTCGCGAACGGCGTTGATCACGGCCGTTCCCAAAATATTGAGCGAACCGGCGTTGCAGATCGTCAAACGGACGACGCCGCGCGGGTCGCGATCGACGCCGCAATGAGGATTGAGCATTTGCATGAAAAGTCTCGCGATCGGTGAGTAGGTCGGGGCCAGACCGAGCCACTCCCCGGGCAACGCACGGTCTTGTCAAGCGCAGAGAATAGCCATTCGGGGACCCCTCTATATCGCGGTTGCGAAATAAGTTGCTGTTTCGCTGCCGAAACCGGGAATAAAATGCACCCTTTTGCGATCAGGCCTGTTATTATATGACTGCAAACATCTTATGGGACAATCCATGCGCTACTCCAGGGAACACAAGCTCGAGACCCACGCGCGGATCGTGAGGAAAGCCTCGGTGCGGCTGCGCGAAAAGGGCGCACACGGCATCGGCGTCGCCGACCTGATGAAGGAGGCCGGCCTCACCCATGGCGGGTTCTACGCTCACTTCGATTCGCGGGAAGCGCTGGTGATCGAGGCTTTTGCCTATGCCATGGATCGAGGCAGGGAGCACTGGCGCAAGCTCGCCGAAAAGGTGCCGCCAAACAAGCGGTTCACGACGATCGTGGATTCCTACCTGACGCCGATCCACCGCGACGATCCCGGCCACGGCTGCGCCATCCCGACGCTGGGCGCCGAAATCGCCCGCGAGAGCCCGAAGACCCGAAAGGCCTTCGCGGCCAAGCTCGAACAGATGATCGAGATGTTCGCCGAGCAGCTTCCCGATGTTCCGCGCAAGGTGGCGCGCAAGCAGGCGATGGCTGCGGTTGCGACCATGATGGGTACGATCGTGCTGGCCCGTGTCGCCAGTAGCGGGGAGCTTTCGGACGAGATTCTCGGCGCCGGGCGCGAGGCCGTGCTCGATCGCGCGGTGCCCTCGAAGCGGCCAGCCAAGAAGCCCGCCGCCAGAAAAGCTGCTGCGCCCGCGCGGCACTGACGCCTTCTAGCGCCAGTCGCATGCGACATTGGTCTTAAGGAGAGCGAAAGCGCGGCCCTCAGCCCGCATTTTCGCAAATGCGGTGCGCGCGGAAACCCTTTCCAAACGCCGCAAAGACTGCAAGATGCCGCCAAACCTGCATTCACAGAGGTATTGGAGGAACGCATGCGCACAATCGGACATTTTATCGGCGGCCGCGAGGTCAAGGGGACCTCGGGACGGTTCGCGGACGTGTTTGAGCCGATGACCGGCGAAGTCCAGGCCCAGGTGGCGTTGGCCTCCAAGGCCGAGCTGCGCGCCGCAGTCGAGAACGCCAAAACCGCCCAGCCGGAATGGGGCGCGACCAATCCGCAGCGCCGCGCGCGGGTGATGATGAAGTTTCTGGAGCTCGCACAGCGCGATTACGACAAGCTTGCAGACCTTCTGGCGCGCGAGCACGGCAAGACCGTGCCCGACGCCAAGGGCGACATCCAGCGTGGGCTCGAGGTGGTCGAATTCGCCTGCGGCATTCCGCACCTGATGAAGGGCGAATACACCGAAGGCGCCGGCCCCGGCATCGACATCTATTCGTTGCGGCAACCCTTGGGCGTCGTCGCCGGCATCACGCCATTCAATTTCCCGGCGATGATCCCGATGTGGAAATTCGCCCCCGCGATCGCCTGCGGCAATGCGTTCATCCTAAAGCCGTCGGAGCGCGATCCAGGCGTGCCGATGGAGCTCGCAAAGCTGATGATCGAAGCCGGCCTGCCGCCGGGCATCCTCAATGTCGTCAATGGCGACAAGGAAGCGGTCGACGCCATCCTCGACGATCCCGATATCAAGGCGGTTGGCTTCGTCGGCTCTTCCCCGATCGCGCAATATATCTATGAGCGCGCGGCTGCGACCGGCAAACGCGCGCAGTGCTTTGGCGGTGCCAAGAACCACGCCATCGTGATGCCGGACGCCGACATGGATCAGACCGTCGATGCCCTGATCGGCGCCGGCTACGGCTCGGCTGGCGAGCGCTGCATGGCGATCTCGGTCGCCGTGCCCGTCGGCAAGACCACCGCCGACCGGCTGATGGAAAAGCTCATTCCCCGCGTCGAGTCCTTGAAGATCGGCACCTCGATCGATCCCTCCGCCGACTATGGTCCGCTGGTGACACGGGACGCGCTCAATCGCGTCAAGAACTACGTCGACATCGGCATCAAGGAAGGCGCGACGCTCGCGGTCGACGGCCGGAGCTTCAAGATGCAGGGCTATGAGAACGGTTTTTACATGGGCGGGTGTCTGTTCGACAACGTGACAAAAGACATGCGGATCTACAAGGAAGAGATCTTTGGCCCGGTGCTGTCGGTCGTGCGCGCGCACGACTATAAGGAGGCGCTGAGCCTGCCGTCGGACCACGACTACGGCAATGGCGTTGCGATCTTCACCCGCGACGGCGACGCCGCGCGCGATTTCGCCGCAAAAGTCAATGTCGGCATGGTCGGCATCAACGTGCCGATCCCGGTGCCGATCGCCTATTACACCTTTGGCGGCTGGAAGAAGTCCGGATTCGGCGATCTCAACCAGCACGGGCCGGATTCGATCCGTTTCTACACCAAGACCAAGACGGTGACCGCGCGCTGGCCCTCCGGCGTCAAGGAAGGCGCGGAGTTTTCGATCCCGACCATGAATTGATCGGCGCATGATCTCCTAGAAACAGGCGCGGACCGCTAGAATGCTATTCGCTCTCAACGAGGATCAGATTGCGGTTCGCGACCTGGCGCGGGAATTTGCGGCGGAAAAAATCGCACCGCACGCGATCAAATGGGACGAGGAAAAACATTTTCCGGTCGATGTGATGCGCGAGGCTGCAAAACTCGGCATCGGCGGTATTTACATCCGCGACGATGTCGGCGGCTCCGCGCTGACGCGGTTCGATGCGGCGCTGATCTTCGAGGCGTTGGCGTTAGGCTGTCCGACGGTATCGGCCTTCATCTCGATCCACAACATGGCGTCCTGGATGATCGATGCCTTTGGCAACGACACCCAACGCCAAAAATTTCTGCCAAAACTCTGCACCATGGAATTGCTGGCGAGCTATTGCCTGACCGAGCCCGGCTCGGGATCGGACGCCGCCGCGCTGCGCACCCGCGCGGTGCGCGATGGCGATCATTACGTGCTCAACGGCCAAAAGCAGTTCATCTCCGGCGCCGGCAACGGCGATCTCTATGTGGTGATGGTGCGGACCGGCGCCGATGGCCCCGGCGGCATCTCGACCTTGGTGGTCGAGGGCGACACCCCCGGGCTCTCGTTCGGCGCCAATGAACGCAAGATGGGCTGGAACGCCCAGCCGACCCGCGCGGTGATTTTTGAGAATGCGCGCGTTCCCGTCGCCAATCGTCTGGGCGAGGAGGGCATCGGCTTCAAGATCGCGATGGCCGGCCTCGACGGCGGCCGCATCAATATCGCGGCCTGTTCGCTCGGCGGCGCGCAATCCGCGCTCGACAAGTCGCTCGCCTATATGAAAGAGCGAAAAGCCTTCGGAAAGCGCCTCGACGAATTTCAGGCGCTGCAGTTTCGTCTGGCCGACATGGCGACGGAATTGGAGGCAGCGCGGACATTTGTCTGGCGCGCAGCCGCCGCGCTCGACCGCAAGGATGCGGATGCGACCATGTTGTGCGCGATGGCAAAACGTTTTGGCACCGATGTCGGGTTTGAGGTCGCCAACCAGGCGCTGCAATTGCACGGCGGCTATGGTTATTTGAGCGAATACGGCATCGAAAAGATCGTGCGCGACCTGCGCGTGCATCAGATCCTCGAAGGCACCAACGAGATCATGCGGCTGATCGTTTCGCGCAAATTGATCGAGGGCGCGCGATGAACGCGCCGCTCAGCGAACCCGACCTGATCGCGCGGCGCGAAGGGGCGGCGGGCGTCATCCGCCTCAATCGGCCGAAGGCGATCAATGCGGTGACGCTGGAGATGTTTCGCGACATCGAGAAAGCACTCGACGAATTCGAGGCTGATCCTGCGGTCGGCCTGATCCTGCTCGAGGGCGCCGGCGAGCGCGGCCTGTGCGCCGGCGGTGATATTCGGGCGCTCTATGAAAGTTCCAAGGTCAAAGGCGATCTCGGCAAAATCCTGTGGCGCGAGGAGTACATTCTCAACGCCCGCATCGCCAAATTCGCAAAACCCTATGTGGCCTTCATGGACGGCATCGTGATGGGCGGCGGCGTTGGGCTTTCCGCGCATGGTCGCCATCGCGTGGTGACGGAAAAGACAAGGCTCGCGATGCCTGAGGTCGGGCTCGGCTTTTTTCCGGATGTCGGCGGCACCTGGCTGTTGTCGCGCACGCCGGGCGAGATCGGCACCTATTTTGGGTTGACCGGCCAGACCATCAACGGCTCCGACGCGATCTATGCGCGCTTTGCGGATGCGGTCGTACCCTCCGGCAAATTAGCCGCGCTTCGTGACGCGCTCATCAACTTGCGCGCCGGTGTGAGTTCCGCAGACGTGCAAGCCACGATCGACGCATTCGCGACCGGCGAGACATCGGGACCTGTGGCCGCGAGCCAGGCGCAGATCGACCGCTGGTTTGCCCATGACCGGATGCAGGATATCGTCGCGGCGCTGCAGCGCGATGGCTCCGAGCCTGCGCAAGCAACGCTGAAGACATTGGGTGAAAAATCGCCGCGCGGCATGGTGGTTACCCTGAAACTGCTGCGGCTGGCGCGTGGGTCGTCCTCGCTGGAGGAATGCCTGGTGCGGGAGTATCGCGCGGCACTCGAAGTTTTCAGAAGCGACGATTTTCGCGAGGGCGTGCGCGCCGCGGTGGTCGACAAGGATCGCAATCCCCGGTGGTCGCCGCCGCGAATCGAGGACGTGACGCCCGAGATGCTGGCGCCGTACTTTGCGGAGCTCGGCGGCGACGAACTAACGTTCGACAAAACAAAATAGAAACGCCTCAGGCGGAGGGAAACATGGCAAACATCGCATTCATCGGGCTCGGCAGCATGGGCGGGCCGATGGCGGCCAATCTTGTCAAGGCCGGCCACAAGGTAATCGCGTTCGATCTGGTGGCGGCTTCCCGCGATCAGGCCAAGGCCGACGGGGCTGCCATCGCCGACAGCGCGGTCGGCTCGGTCAAAGGCGCTGATGCCGTCGTCACCATGCTGCCCGCCGGCAAACATGTGCTGTCGGTGTGGACCGAGATCATTCCGTCGATGACCAAGGGGACGCTGGTCATCGATTGCTCGACCATCGACGTCGAAAGCGCGAAAGCGGCGCACGCGTTGGCGGCCAAGCACGGGGTCAACTCGATCGATGCGCCGGTGTCCGGCGGCACCGGCGGCGCCAAGGGCGCGACGCTGACTTTTATGTGCGGCGGCGACGACAAGGCGTTTGCAGCTGCAAAACCCGTGCTGGAAAACATGGGCAAGAAGATCGTGCATTGCGGCGGCGGCGGCGCGGGGCAGGCCGCAAAGATCTGCAACAACATGATCTTGGGCGTGTCCATGATCGCGGTCAGCGAGGCCTTTGCGCTCGCCGAAAAGCTCGGGCTGTCGCACAAGGCATTGTTCGACGTCGCCTCGACTTCGTCCGGCCAATGCTGGTCGCTGACATCCTATTGTCCAGTGCCGGGCCCGGTGCCGACCTCGCCGGCGAATAATGATTACAAACCCGGCTTTGCGTCGGCGCTGATGGTCAAGGACCTCACGCTGGCGCAGGATGCGGCGAAGGCCGCCGGCGCGGCAACGCCGCTGGGCAAGTACGCGCAGGAGATTTACAAGGCGTTCGACGCGGCAGGAAATGGCGGGGTGGATTTTTCCGGCATCATCCGGCACGTCCGCGGCCTCGCCGGAAAATGACAGGCGATCGATGACCACATTCCAGGAAGCCCGCGCGTTCCTGCTCCAGCATCGCAGTGATTACGATGCGGCGGTGAAGGGTTTCCGCTGGCCGGATCCCGTGCCGTTCAACTGGGCGCTGGACTGGTTCGACGCAGAGCTCGCGCGCAATCCCGAAAGCAAGGACTGCCCGGCGCTATGGATCGTCGATGCCGGCAGCAACAGAGAGACCAAACTGTCGTTCGAGGCGCTGTCGCGCCGTTCCAATCAAGTCGCAAATTTCCTGCGCGCGCAGGGCCTGAAGCGCGGCGATCATCTGTTGCTGCTGCTCGGCAATGTCGTGCCGTTGTGGGAGACCATGCTGGCGGCAATGAAGCTTGGCGTCGTGGTGATCCCCGCGACCACCTTGTTGACGCCGGACGAACTGCGCGACCGGCTTGAGCGCGGCCGCGCCAAAGTCGTGGTGGCGACGCAGGACCAGGTCGCGAAATTTGCCGGCCTCGGCGGAGACAATCTTATTCGCATCGTTGCCGGTGCGACGTCTAAGCAAGGGGGCTGGCTACCCTACGAGCAGGCCGCGGATTTTCCGGACACTTTTAAGCCGGACGGGCCGACCAACGCCGATGAGCCGATGCTGCTCTATTTCACCTCGGGCACCACGGCAAAACCAAAACTGGTGCGGCATAGCCAGCGCAGCTATCCCGTCGGCGGATTGTCGACGATGTACTGGCTCGGGCTGCTGCCCGGCGATATCCATCTGAACATCTCCTCGCCGGGCTGGGCCAAGCACGCCTGGAGTTGCTTTTTCGCGGCTTGGAACGCCGGTGCCACCGTGTTCGTGGTCAATCAGCCGCGTTTCGATGCCAAGGGATTGTTGGCAACCATCGGCCGTTGCGGCGTCACGACGTTGTGCGCGCCGCCGACGGTGTGGCGGCTGTTCATCCAGGAAAAGCTTGCGGACTTCAAGGTTAGCCTGCGCGAAGTCTGCGGCGCCGGGGAACCGCTCAATCCCGAAGTGATCGATCAGGTCCGCGCCGCCTGGGGACTGACGATCCGCGATGGCTACGGCCAGACCGAGACCACGGCGCTGGCCGGCAATTCGCCGGGGCAAAAGGTAAAAGTCGGATCGATGGGCCGGCCGCTGCCCGGCTACCGCGTGCAGATCACCGATGTTGATGGGCACGTGACCAAGGAAGGCGAGGTGACGCTGATGCTCGGCGACGATCGGCCTGCGGGCCTGATGCAGGGCTATCAGGGCGACGACGGCAAACTCAGCGGGGCGGACGGCGATCTCTATCGCAGCGGCGATGTGGTATTTGCCGATGACGAGGGTTTTCTCACTTTTGTCGGCCGCTCCGATGACGTCTTCAAATCATCCGACTACCGGATCAGCCCGTTCGAACTCGAGAGCATTTTGCTCGAACATGAACTGGTGGCGGAGGCGGCGGTGGTTCCGAGCCCCGATCCGATCCGGCTTGCGATCCCCAAGGCGTATGTGCTGTTGGTGACAGGCGCGGAGCGCTCGGGCGAGACCGCGCTGTCGATCTTCCGGCATCTGCACACGCGCCTTGCGCCGTTCAAGCGCATCCGCAGGATCGAGCTGGTGAGCGAATTGCCCAAGACGATTTCCGGAAAAATCCGCCGCGTGCAGTTGCGCCGTCTCGAACATGCCAATGATCGCAGCGACGCGCTGCGCGGTCAAGAGTTCCGCGAAGAGGAATTTCCGGAGTTGCAGAAGGTGCGGCCGGCCGGTTCGGTGGAGAATTGATAAAATGAATGAAGTCTGGAAGAAGCCGCCGATTTCGCTTGAGGCCTATCAGAGCATGGTCGGGCACGAGGTCGGCGTGTCGTCATGGCATCTGGTCGACCAGGACCGCATCAACGTCTATGCCGACGTGATCGAGGATCATCAATTTATCCATGTCGATCCCGAGCGCGCCAAGCGCGAGACCGCGTTCGGCACCACGGTGGCGCACGGTTTCCTGACGATGTCGTTGATGAGCATCATGTCGTATGAGGTGATGCCGGTGATCCAGGGCACCACCATGGGGGTCAATTACGGCTTTGACAAATTGCGCTTCATCTCGCCGGTGCGATCGGGCTCGCGCGTCCGCGGCCGCTTTACGCTTGCGGAGGCCAAATTGCGCAAGCCGACCGAGCTGCTGTCACGCACCAACGTGACCGTCGAGATCGAGGGCGAGGAAAAGCCCGCGCTGGTGGCCGACTGGATCGGCTTGATCTATTTCGCTTAAGGCGCAGCCCGTCATTGCCGGGCTTGACCCGGCAATCCATCACTGATCAAGAATGAATTTACTTTTTTGATGGATGCCCGGGTCAAGCCCGGGCATGACGAATGAACCAAATCCGGGAATCTCACGCATGACAATCAGGTTTGACGGACGCGTCGCTATCGTTACCGGCGCGGGCAATGGTCTTGGACGGGCGCATGCGTTGGGGCTGGCGGCCCGTGGCGCCAAGGTCGTGGTCAATGATTTCGGCGGCGCCCGCGACGGCACCGGCGGATCGCTGACGCCCGCCGAAACCGTGGTCGAGGAAATCCATAAATTGGGCGGCGTCGCGATGGCCGACGGCGCTGATGTCTCGAATTTCGAGCAGGTCAGGGTGATGGTGGAGCGGGCCACCAGGGAATGGGGCAGCGTCGACCTGCTCGTAGCGAATGCCGGCATCTTGCGCGATAAATCGTTCGGCAAGATGGAGGTCGCCGATTTTGCAAAGGTGCTGGATGTGCATCTCACCGGTACCTTTTATTGCTGCAAGGCGGCGTGGGACGGCATGCGGGAGCGCAATTACGGCCGCATCGTCATCACGACTTCATCGTCAGGCCTGTTCGGCAACTTCGGCCAGGCCAATTACGGCGCGGCGAAAAGCGGGATGGTCGGGTTGATGAATGTGCTGGCGGAAGAGGGCCGCAAGAACGACATCCGCGTCAACACCATCTCGCCGACAGCCGCGACGCGAATGACGGAAGAATTGCTGCCGCCGCAGGCGCTGGCGCTGATGAGGCCGGAAGCGATCACGCCGGCCGTGCTCTATCTGCTTGGCGAAGACGCGCCGACCCGCACCATCATGGGCGCTGGCGCAGGGTCCTTTGCCGTGATAAAAATCATGGAAGCCGAAGGCATCAACCTAGCGCAATCCGACTGGACGCCGGACGCGATCGCGGCGCATTTCGCCGAGATCAGCGACATGTCAAAAGCAAGGGCGCTGGAAGGCGCGTTCCAGCAGACGCAAAAATATGTCGCCCAGGCCGCGGCGCGCGCCGGGATTAAACTCTAAGGCCGGTTCTCGGTCTCATCGAACTCATTCGTAATGGTTGGGGTGTCCGTCGCCGGACGGACATCGCCCACGCGCGCGCCTATGTTCTTTCGACAGCAGGCAACCGGAAAGCGATCGGCGCACGCACGGCAAAGTGAACAAAATGTTATATTAACGATATATTATCATGTTAGAACATTAAGAGTTAACATAAATTATTTCTGGAGGCGAACATGACCGACGTCACTGAAAAGGCAATGCAACCAAGAACGGCTACCCGCCGCACGTTTTTGACGAGAGATCTCAAAGCAATTTGTGTGCTGGCGGCGGTGCCCGTCACGATGCAGATAATGGCGCCGAAGCCGGCATTTGCCCGTCATGAAGGCGATGAGGAAGGCGACGATGGCGGACGTCACGGACGTGGTGGCGACGATTGGGGTTGGGGACATCATGAGCGTGGCGGTGACGATGGGGGTTGGGGACATCATGAACGTCGCGGTGACGATGGGGGTTGGGGACATCATGAACGTGGCGGTGACGATTGGGGTTGGGGACATCATGAACATGGCGGTGACGATTGGGGACATCGTGTAGATGGCGGCGACGCGGGCGGACCGGACGGCGGTCGTGGTTCCCATGCTGGCAACTGTTTCCTGAGGGGAACCAGGATTTCGACGGTTGCGGGTGAGCGCAGGGTCGAAGATCTTGCCATCGGCGACCTGGTGCCAACCGTCTTCGGAGGAACACGCCCGATTCAGTGGATCGGACGGTTCCGTCGGGTCAGGAGCGACCCGGCCAAGCCTTGGGCGAAGATGGCGCGTCCGGTCAGGATTGCCCGCTCGGCTCTCGCCCCCAACGTTCCGAGCTCCGACCTCTATGTGATGCAAGGTCACGCCTTGCTGTTCGACGACCTTCTGATTCCGGCCGCAAGCCTGATCAACGGTACGACGATTTCGCTCTACGCGGCTGAAGAGCATGACGAACTCGAATTCTTTCACATCAAGCTCGAAACCCATGATGTGATTTACGCCGAGGGAGCTCCGTGCGAGACCCTGCTGCGGGTTGACGAGACAATGAGCAACTTCGCGGACTATGTTCGCGAACACGGCGCGAGCGAAGCACAGGAGGCTTATTGCGCGGCGATTATCTGCAACGGTCGGCGTAGCGAATTGAGTACCAGGGTCCGGAGCTTGATGTCGCCATGGCTGGGTCCGCAAAAGTTCGACAATATCCGCGCCCGCCTGGAACAGCGTGCGACGGAGTTGGTGTGAAGCCAGCGAAGTTGGTTTAGTTGCGACCAACCGAGTTCGTGCTGATTAACAATGGTGGCGCCGCGACTGCGGCGCCCACCAGTCGCGCTACATTTTTGTTGTGTGACGGGTCACGCCCACGGTAATCCGCCGTACGCGAGTCTCTCGCGAGGCGGTGATCGTGGCAGATATCTCGAAAACAGGCGTCGCGGTCATCGGCGCCGGTCCCGCGGGCCTGATGGCGGCTGATGTGCTGGGCAAAGGCGGAGCGCGTGTCACGGTTTATGACGCGATGGCATCGGCGGGCCGCAAGCTTCTGATGGCGGGGCGTGGCGGGCTCAACCTGACCCACAGCGAGCCGCTGCCCGAATTTCTCAGGCGCTATGGCGCAGCGATGCCGCAGCTTGAAGCTGCGATCACGGCATTCCCGCCGGATGCCTTGCGTGCCTGGAGCGAGGCGCTGGGGCAGCCGAGCTTCGTCGGCTCCAGCGGGCGCGTTTTTCCGGAAGCCTTCAAGGCATCTCCGTTGCTGCGCGCGTGGCTCCGTGGGCTCGATTCGATGGGCGTGCAACTTAAGCTGCGCCATCGCTGGACCGGCTGGACAGACGACGGACGGCTGTCATTTCAAACCCCCGACGGACAATTTCTTGTCGAAGCAGATGCGGTCGTGCTGGCGCTCGGTGGCGCGAGCTGGCCGCGGCTCGGCTCCGATGGCGCCTGGGTGAAAACGCTTGGCTCGAAAGGGATAGCGATCTCGCAGCTCCGGCCGGCCAATTGCGGATTCACCGTCGCCTGGTCGGACGTCTTCCGCGATCGCTTCGAGGGGCATCCGCTCAAAGGCGTGGCATTGTCAACCGGTTCGCACACGGCGCGGGGCGAAGCCGTTATCACACGTGCTGGCCTGGAAGGCGGCGCGATCTATGCACTCTCAGCCGATTTGCGCGAGGCGATCGCCGTCTCGGGGCCGGCAACTCTGCACATCGCATTGCGGCCCGATCTCGAAATCTCTGATCTGATCGCGCGGCTGTCCCTGCCAAAAGGCAAGCAATCCGTTTCGAACTGGCTGCGCAAGGCCGCTCATCTTTCGCCGGTTGCAATCGGCCTCTTGCAGGAGGCGGCAATGGCGTCGGGCCCGTCGTTGTCCTTATTGTCGCCAGAAAATCTCGCCGAATTGATCAACGCCGTGCCGATACAACTCAATGGCATCGCCCCGATCGCGCGCGCGATCTCAAGTGCGGGCGGAATATCATTCGACGAACTCGATTCCGATTTCATGATCCGCCGCTTGCCCGGTACCTTCGCCGCCGGCGAGATGCTCGACTGGGAAGCCCCGACCGGCGGCTATCTGCTGCAGGCCTCGTTTACGACGGGCGCGGCGGCGGGGAGGGGCGCGCTGAAGTGGCTTTCGCGTTAGATCGTAGGGTGGGCAAAGCGGAGCGTACCCACCATCTCAATTGATGATTTGGCGCTAGATGGTGGGCACGGCGCAAGAGCGCCTTTGCCCACCCTACTATCGGCTACGCTCCTCGCAATGATGACCGAAACCCTAACGCAACTTCCCCCGCGCCGCCACCGGCAGCGTGCCGATGATCTCCTCGCCGCGCACCATCACCACCTCGTCCATCATGTTGACGACGACGCAGACATGGTTCGGCACGATCCGCACGACGTCGCCGACATGGGGGCGGGTGTTGCTGCGCGCCAGATCGAGAAAGCCGTGCTCCTCGGCGAAGCGCGCGATCTTGGCTTCGGGATGTTCGAGAATCAGCCCGTGGCCGTCGAGCCCGCCGCCGGTATCCGATGTCAGCGTTTTCGAGCCGGCGTCCAGAATGCCGCGATCCGGGCCGGCGCGGCTGACCACGGTCGAATAGATGCTTAAGGCGCAATCGTCCCAGGACGCGACGCCGGCCGCGACCTGCATCCGGTCATTGTAGATGTAGGTTCCGGGCCGGTGCTCGGTGGCGCCCTTGAGTTTTCCGACGTTTTTCAAGTTCGGCGTGCCGCCCGTGGAAACCATCGCCGCG
>DATBYN010000514.1:0-4453 GCA_036513695.1 Bradyrhizobium sp.
TCGCAATGACGGGGGCTAACGCGTCATCCTGTTCCACGCGTCAAGCCCAGCGAAAGCAGCAATCGGGCCAAGACCTCGGGAATGCCTACCTCGGAGGTAATCGCCGGGATGACTGAAAGCTGAGATCATCCGACGCAGCAAGATTCCGGACAAGGCCGTTCCCCATGCACCAGAAGGTTTCGACACCGGTGGATTCGTCGCGCCGCTGGTGGGTCCTCGCCATCGTCGTCGCCGCACAATTCATGTTCGGTGTCGACGCTTTTATCGTCAACGTCGCGATACCGACCATTGCAGTCGAGCTGCATGCGAGCCCGGCGCAGATCGAATCTGTCATCGCGATCTATCTCATTGGCTACGCGACACTGGTGGTCACCGGCGGCCGGCTCGGCGATATCCATGGCACCAAAAATGTGTTTCTGGCCGGCGTGCTCGGCTTTGCGCTCACCTCGCTGTGGTGCGGGCTTTCGCAATCCGGTCCCGAGCTGATCACGGCGAGGCTGGCGCAAGGCGCGACCGCGGCGTTGATGGTGCCGCAGGTGCTCGCCACGCTTCATCTGTTGTTTTCGGATGCCTCGCGCGCCCGGGCCTTCGCGATTTACGGCATCGTGCTCGGCCTTGCTGGCGCAGCGGGCTTTACGCTGGGCGGCGTGCTGGTGACCTCGGATCTTGCGGGGCTCGGCTGGCGCGTGGTGTTTTTTGTCAATGTGCCGTTCGGCCTCGTGATCGTCGCGGCGGCCTGGAAGATCATGCCGACGGTGCCACGGCGTCCCGGCACGCGGCTCGACATTCCCGGCGCCATCGTCCTGTTCACGGGACTATTGTGCCTGATCGGGCCGCTGTTGTTCGGGCATGATCTGAATTGGGCGCCGTGGACCTGGCTGGTGATGTTGGCGGGCGTCGCCATCATTGCCGCCTTCCTGCGCCTCGAACGATCGGTCGCCCGCCGCGGCGGCATGCCGCTGATCGATCTGGCGCTATTATCGGACGCCGCATTCATGCGCGGCCTCTGTGCGGTCTTCTTCTTCTTTTTCGCAAACCTGTCGTTCTATCTGGTCATGACCCTGTTCATGCAGCGGGGTTTGCATATTCCGCCGCTGCAGGCTGGGCTCGTGTTCGTGCCGTTGGCGCTGGCTTTCGTGATCGCCTCGCGGCACAGCGCGTTGCGGGCGCGGCATCGTGGCACTTTGGTGCTGATCGAAGGCTGCGCCATCCAAGTCGTGGGCCTTGCGGCACTGGCGCTGACGGTGGCATGGGTCGGGACCCCGACCGCGTCGGTGCTGGCGCTGCTATTGGTGATTTTCGGTTACGGCCAGGGCTTGGTGATGGCGCCTTTGTCCGGCGTCGTCCTGTCCACGGTAAAACCTGCAAGCGCCGGTTCGGGCTCGGGCATGTATGGGACAACCCAGCAGATCGCCAACGCCGCCGGAGTGGCGGCGATTGGAGCTGCCTTTTTTGCCGTTGAAGCGGCCTTGTCAGTGCGCCCAGCGCTATTCGCGTCATTCGCACTGTTTGCGCTATCCATCCTCACTTGCGTCGCGTTTCTGTCTTGGATGCGGCGAGCGGCGCCGAATGCGGCCGATTAAGGTTATAGACGTTCACAAGCGATAAATTCTGGGGAATGACAGCACACGGCCTTTTTATTTTGCACTGCAGCAACTATCTGCTCTGGCTGAGGTTGATGAACCTCACTCATGACGGAGCTGCCGGTGTCCCTTGCAAACAATGTCGAATTCCTCCGACATCTACCAAAGCTGCATCGAATCAATGGCTTTGCGGATTTTGGAAAAGGCCTCAAGCCGGGGGTCGATAGCCCGCTGGTTGAGACCACCGGCTTTGGCTCCAATCCCGGCGATCTCCGGATGTTCTCGTTCATCCCTCACCATCTTCAGGAGCCGCATGCGCTTGTCGTCGTGTTGCACGGATGCGGACAGAGTGCGGCCGGCTACGATATGGGCGCCGGCTGGTCGACGCTTGCCAAGCGCTTCGGTTTTGCCTTGCTGATGCCGGAGCAGCAGGCCGCGAACAACGCGCAAACCTGCTTCAACTGGTTCAATCCGGAAGATACCGCGCGCGAGAGCGGCGAAGCCTGCTCGATCCGGCAGATGATCGCGCACATGGTGGGCGAGCACAACATCAACGCGCGTCGCATCTTCGTCACCGGGCTTTCCGCCGGTGGCGCCATGACATCGGTCATGCTCGCGACCTATCCGGAAGTGTTCGCGGCCGGCGCCGTGATCGCAGGCCTCCCCTACGGCGTCGCCACCAATGTGCGCGAAGCGCTGAACGGAATGTTCCAGTCGCCGTCGCGCCCGGCTTCTGAGTTGGGCGACCTGGTGCGCAGCGCTTCCAATCACCGCGGGCCGTGGCCGAAACTCTCGGTGTGGCATGGCTCTGCCGATCGCACCGTCAACCCGGCCAATGCCGATGAGATCCTCAAGCAGTGGCTCGATGTCCATCAACTGCCTGCGGCGCCGATGTCGGAGGCGAATGTCGACGGCTACCCCCGTCAAGTCTGGTGGAATGCCGATGGCGAGACCATCGTCGAATCCTACACCATCACCGACATGGCCCACGGCGCGCCGCTCGGCAACGCCGACAGTGATGAACGATATGGCGCGCAGGGCGCGTTCCTGATCGAGGCGGGAATCTCCTCGTCCTATCACATCGCAAGTTTCTTCGGCCTGACCGGTTGGATTCGTCAGCCCGAGGTACCTTCAAATGAGAAGGCATCTGCCAAGGAAACTGCAACAAGAACGTCGAAGCAAGCGGCGAAGATCATTCCGGCGGTTCTGCCAGCGCCGGATCTCGCCAATGTACTGTGGCCGCGGGCGACGCTCGATCGCCATCCCAAGCCGCCGGGGCGCCGCGCGATCGACGTCGGCAGCGTCATTACCCGTGCGCTCACGGCTGCCGGCCTCATGAAATAGGGCGTCCTCGCGAATACGGATCGACGCGGTGGGTCGTTGCGGCTGCCGCGTCGGCACTGGATATTTTTTGTGCATTTGTTGGGAACAAGGCGGGGCCTACGCGAGTTTGGTGGGATTGTTGTGACAGGTGGCTGCGTTCCGGCTGCCGGATTTTGGGCTGAAATTGGTCGCCAAACCCCTCATCGTGAAGTTCAGCGGCCGGACGTCTGCGGACTTTCTCGCTGGCGGCGGCGAGATGGGCGAGTTGACGCGGGCCTACGACTGGTCGGCAACCCCACTGGGGGAGCCCAAGACTTGGCCGCAAAGCCTACGCACCGCAGTGCGGATCTTGCTCAATACCAACCACCCGATGTTCATCTGGTGGGGCCCCGAACTGATCCAGTTCTATAACGACGCCTACCGCCAGACGCTCGGACCGGAGCGGCATCCCAGCGCGCTCGGTCAGTCCGGCCGGGAGTGCTGGGCCGAGATTTGGGACATCATCGGTCCCCAGATCGAGCAGGTGATGAGCGGGGGCGGCGCGACCTGGCATGAGAACCAGCTGGTTCCGGTGACGCGCCATGGCCGGCTGGAGCAAGTCTACTGGACCTACAGTTTTAGCCCGATCGACGAGGACGACGGCGTCAGTGGCGTGCTGGTCGTGTGCCGCGACGTGACCGAGGATGTTCTTGCCGCCGTCAAGCTGCGCGAGCGCAGCCGGATCTGGAATGTGACGCAGGATCTGTTGGTGATCGTCGATCGCAACGGTGTCTGGCGAACGGTCAACCCGGCCTGGACCAGAACGTTCGGCTGGAGCGAGGCCGAATTATTGAACCGGACGTCGGAATGGCTGGAGCATCCCGATGATGGCGGACTGACCCGGATGGATGTCGGCCATCTGATCCAGGGCAATCTGACAGTGAGGTTCGAAAGCCGCTTTCGGCACAAGGATGGATCGTACCGTTGGCTGTCGTGGACCGGCGTACCCGATCAGGACCGCATTTTTGCGGTTGCACGCGACGTGACTGCCGAGAAAGCCGCCACTGAGCGGCTGAAAGCGACCGAGGAGGCCTTGCGGCAGTCGCAGAAGATGGAGGCGGTCGGGCAATTGACCGGCGGCATCGCGCACGACTTCAATAATCTGTTGACCGGTATCGTCGGCTCGCTCGATCTGTTGCAGATCCGTCTCAACCAGGGACGCACCGACAACGCCGCGCGCTACATCGAGGCGGCGATGATTTCGGCGAACCGCGCTGCCGCGCTCACCCATCGCTTGCTGGCTTTTGCGCGACGGCAGCCGCTGATCCCGAAAGGCGTCGACGTCAATCAGCTGATCGTGTCGCTGGAGGATCTGCTGCGCCGGACCATCGGCGAGACCATCGATCTAAAAATCGTCGCCGCCGATGATCTCTGGTGCACGCTGTGCGACCCCAATCAGTTGGAAAACGCGCTGGTCAATCTCGCCATCAACGCCCGCGACGCGATGCCCGAGGGTGGCAAGCTCACGATCTCGACCGCCGATGCGCGGCTCGACGATGCGACCGCGG
>DATBYN010000515.1:0-8665 GCA_036513695.1 Bradyrhizobium sp.
ATCATGGGCAACGCTTTAGCGCTCGTATCTCGCTCTCTATTTTTATTCGCGTGACCACCGCCAGACGTGAAGCAAGCTCTGCTTGCGCTTTCCGGCAGCCTTCCGACAAATCTTCGACGAGCGCTGCGTTTGACGGCGAAACACCGTTGAGCGCGCCGCAGATGGCCGCGGCTATGCAGGCAATGGTATCCGCATCGCGGCCGAAATTGGCGCCAAAAATTGCGGCTTGCCCGGGATCTCCCTTCGCCAGCCAGACAATTGCAAGCGCGGCCGGTACCGTCTCGCGGCTGTCGCAGGCGATTGGCTGGCGGAACTGCTGATGATAGCGCTCGCGAAAAGTTCTATAATCAGGACCTGCTTGGGCCAGGTCTTGCGCCGCGACGATCAACGACAACATTTCTCCGCCGCTCCAAGGCTTGATGTAGCTGATCGATGCCTTCAGCACCGCATCAACGGTCGACCCGGCAACCAAGGCTTCCGCAATCGCAGCGGCGACGGCGGCAGCACCGTCCTGGCAGAATGCCACATTGGTGACATGGATCAGGCTCGCAATCTCCATCGCCTGTGCCGCCGCGGCACGTGGATTACCGGCATTTACGATTCCCACCGGCGCGATCGCCATTGCCGAACTCGAACTCGGCATGGTTCCCTCCGCGATCGCGCGCGGCAGATAGCCAAGGCGAAGCTTCGCCGCGGCATGAAGAACGGACGGAAAGAAGCGACCGACCTTGCTGCCAAAGATGGCATCTTGTTGCTCGCGCCATTGTTCGGCCCAACTATCCGCATCGGCAAAGCCGCGCGTTCGAATCAGCGCGGCCGCGAGCAGGTCCCGCATAATGGTATCGTCGGTTCCGTCACCCTCGAAGGACTCGACCCAGCCGAACCTTTCTTCAATCTCTGCCGGTTCGAGATTCTCAGTCGGGGTACCCATGGCATCGCCGATGACGCCGTAGGCGAGGCAGGCGAAAGCATGACTTTCAAGGCGGTCAGCTGCGTTGGTGTACATATCCGCCCTCAAAGCGACGTGACGTGGACGGCTTGGGTGGAGATCGAGCCGGTGTCGACGACAAGCCCCACGCCGCCCCCGATCAGTGGAAGCTGCTGCGGATCCGTAAACTCGAGAATTTTACGGCCATCGACGAAGGCCTGAAGCTCATTGCCCTCGACCTGTAACTCCACGACGTACTTCTGGTCCACCTGCCAGGAAAACCGGTCACTCGCGAGAACGGTCTCGTCATGAACACGCCTGATGAGCTTGGCGCGGCCGCCGTCGAACTTGTCAAACATCACTGCATAATAACGCTCGCGGCCTTGAACCCGCGCCGCAAGGCCCCAGGCCTCCGCGAGCACGGGCGTGACTTCCGACCTCACGCGGTAGTCTTTCCAGTCGCGAGAACCTTGAGCTATAAACCCTATCCCTTCACCGTTGCTAATCCGCAATCCTTCCCAACGCGTCTGAAACTGGCTGACGTTGTTGACCCATGCGTGCTTCCACATGGTGCTCAGATTGTCATCCGGCCGCCGGAGGACGGTTTTTGGCGCCCCGGTCCAAGTCAGATAGTCGAGGTAAATGACGCCATCGATCCCGGATCGATCTCGCGTCTCGATTTCCAATCCGACTTCGAAAACAGGATATCCGCCGGTATCCGGCATGCGCCAAATCAGGATGGCTTGGTTGCCGGATGATAGTTCGTGCTCATCACCGTAGATCTGTTCAAGTTCATCGCGTTCGTTATACACGCTTGCGTAAAGACGGGCCGCAACCTGTTTGCCATTGCTGTCTGCTTCCAGGCGGCACTCGACGAGTTGTCCTGAATATAACGTCGGGCATGCGAGAAGCTGGTAGATCGGCATGGTGAAGACGTCCCGGTCGAAGAACGTCGGCGTCGCGATACGCGCGACGCGGCCCGGCGCCAGGCGCCGGAAGTTGACAGCCAGGCTACGTTCGCCGTCTCGGCTGTGGCCCGGCACGTTCCTGATCTCAGCTTGATGCAGAAAGGCCGGTGAGCCGGTCTTGGCGGCAAATCCTTGCAGGCTTCCGGGAAAGTTGAAATTGAAGCGTGCGCCGTTTCTAAAGGCTGCGGTTTGCGATGAGCCGGCAAGAATATGGCCGGTTGCAATCAGCGACTGCGCCTCGATGACGGCATCCGTTATCGATCCTCCGCCCTCGGCCGTAGAGACGTACATGCGGTCTGCAACCGGCGTGCGAAAGTCGGGGCCGGCGTCGATCCCCGCGAGGCCGGTCCGGATACCGAACAGGCACCCGGCGTTTCCGGCGTTGCAGTCGGTATCCCAGCCCGCCGTGTTGACGATTCGCATCGTGTCCTGAAAGCTGTTCCCGCCGTACAGCGTGGCGAGAATGATCAATGCGTGGTTGGGAATGACGTGGCAGTTGCCTGGAAATTTGTCGTAGCCGTACCGCTCCGCAACCAGGGCCCGCGTCCGTTCCCAGTCCTGGCTGTTGTCGCCGGCATGCCACGCGCGCACGTCTGAAACGACGCGCCGGATCAACGCATCCTCAGGGACAAAGCCAAGCCCGACATCCAATAGCTTCTGCACGTCGGACTCGACGAAGGCTTGCGCCTCCATGGCTGCCAGCAGTTTCGCCGCGTGAACCGCTTCCCCGTCATGGCTGACGCGGCTTGCCTGCTCTGCCAAGTAGGCGGCCTGCTCGGGATCTCCCGGGCTGACCATCGCCCACCCATCGATGAAGATCTGGGCGCCAATCTGCTCGGCTACGGTCTTGCCGTTCAGTTCGATCGAACCGCTCAGCGGCGCAGGTACGCCGGACTTCAAGCGCAAATAGGCGGTATGTTCGGTGGAGTTTCCGATCCCGCCCCACCATAGGATCGAGCGGTCCTCCACGATGTAATTTAGCCAGGTGTTGCCGATCTGCCGGGAAGTCAAATGCCTCGGAAAGCCGTAATCGGCCAGCGCCCGCGGGAACGCAAAGGTGCCGGAAATGTCGTCGTCGGTCACGACGAGATGATGCGAACGTAGCGCGACGTCGCGGCGTTCATTGACGTAAAAATTGATCGGACCTAGTTCCCGCATGATGCGTTCATAGGTCCAACCCTCGAACGGACGGCCGAGATAGACGCCGATGATTTTGCCGAGCACACCGGCATAGACCCGTTCGGCATAGTCGTGAGGAATTGTGGGCACGCAGCGCTCCCTTTGGCTCGCCGGTCAGGCCGATGAGCGTTTTAGAATTTCGAATTTGAGCTCGAGGCTCTTGCCCGGCTGCTCAAGTCCGCCCGGCTGCAGCCGTCCAAGGAGCGTGTGGGCAGCCAAAGCCCCCAGCTCGAATTCGGGTTGCCGAACTGTCGTCAGACCGAGCAGCTTTGCGGCAGGGATATCGTCGAATCCGGCGATGGCAATATCGTCGGGAACGGAAAGGCCAGCGGCACGCGCGGCGACCATGGCCCCCACCGCGAGCATGTCATTCGCGCAGAAGACCGCAGTTGCGCGGCCGCGCGTTTGCGAAAGGACCTCACCCATGGCGCGGGCACCGGATTGCTCTGAGTAGCGGCTATCGGTGACGAATTCCGGGACGAGCCCGGCCGCGCGCATCGCAGAAGCGTAACCAAATGCGCGACGGGGGCTCGGACCGACCTCTGCCAGGATCATCGTGATGCGCTGGTGGCCGCGCTCGATCAGATACCGCGTCATCGCAGCTGAGGCTTCCGCGTTGTCGATATAGACGCTGTCGATCGGCAACGGTCCTTTCGGCTTGTGCTGGCTTTCGAGGCGAACGATCGGGATCCCCTTGCGCGCGAGCGTGGTCAACTGCGGGACGCGCAGGTGAAAGAACGTTCCTACCACGCCGTCGGCGCGGCCTTGGAGAAGCCAGCTTGTGGCCCGCTCTTCGCCTTCGGCGCGACCGTCCGTGTCGAAGATCAGTACATCATAACCGGCGGAAGTAGCGACGGATTGCAGGCCCCGAACAAGACCTGGATAAAACGGATTGGTGATATCGGGGATCACGCATGCGAGCGCCATTGTTCGCGCGCTGCGGAGCATGCGGGCCGGATGGTTCGGCTGGTAGTCGAGCTCGCTTGCCAGCTTGAGAATGCGGGCGCGCGTCGCCGCCGGGACCGACGGCGTTTCCGTCTTGTTGAGCACCATCGAGACCGCCGCCTGCGAAACGCCGGCGGCTATCGCGATGTCCTTCTGCGTCGGGCGAACGGCTGTGCGTTTGTCGCGCCTGCCTTCCCGCGATTGCCTTGTTGACGCCATCATTATCACTAGTTATACGTATCATTAAACAAGAAATCAACAGTCCCGACGCATCCGTCATCGTTGGGTAGGAGAGGACGCCACCATGCCATGGTCCCGACGTCAGGTCGTTGCCGCCATCCCCGCCGCATCCCTGGCAGCCGTCTTGCCGCGAGAGAAGGCTATCGCGCAAGACGGACGCAAGGTGGTTACGTTCTGGTTCGCGCAGGCGAATTCGGACGGTCAAGCTGCGCTGCGCAACGATCTTGTCGAGCCATTCAACGCGTCACAGGACAAATACCGGCTGCAGCTGGAGGTGAAGGGCGCGGCGGTCAATAACCTCTTGAAGGTCGCCCTCGTCGCCGGCAACGGCCCCGACATCGTGCAGACCTCAGGTCCTGCGTATCTCACCGCGATCGCCAAAGCCGGTCAGGTGCTTGCACTCGACGAATTCGCCGGCAAGTTCAAATGGAAGGAGCGGTTCCTGCCGGCGTTGCTTAACACCGGCGTTTTCGACGGCAAGCTTTACGCGCTGCCCCGCGACTACGAGTCGATGCACCTGTTCTACAATAAGGATGTTTTCAAGCAGAACGGCTGGAAGCTGCCGACCAACCGCGCTGAGTTCGAGCAAATCGCGGACGCAGCGCTAGCAAAAGGAATCATACCGTTTGGCGCCGGCAATGCCGATTGGAAGGGCGTTAATGAGTGGCTGATGACCGTGTTCTTCAACAACGTCGCTGGTCCGGACAATGTTCGCAAGGCTCTCTCGGGCGACATGCCGTGGACGGCGGCACCGTTCGTCGAGGCCGTTGAGCTCTCGAAGGCGTGGTACAGGAAAGGATATTTCGGCAAAAACTATTTTTCGCTGACGAACGAACAAAGCTTTCTGCAAGTCGTCAGCGGCAAGGCGGCCATGGCCTTCAACGGAACATGGTCCTTTGGAACCAAATCCTACGGCATGTCGAATCCGGATACGGTAATGGATGTCGTCCCCATTCCGGGTCTCGGTCCGGCGGTGACGTCGCCGCTGGCGCATCTGGCGTGCGGCGCGACGCTCTCGATCGCGAAGACTTCGCAGAATGCCGAAGGCGCTGCAGCCGTGTTCGAGTTCATGCTGTCGCGGAGTTTCTATCAGAGCATCAATCGCGACTGGCCAGGCAAGTGGGCACTGCCGGTGAAGGATCTCCCGCCTGACCTACTGCAGGGGATCGGCTACCCGCTGTTCGAAAAGACGATCGCCGGGCTGCACGAAGCATTCAGCAAGGGACAATACGGCTTCACCACCTGGACATTCTGGCCGAACGCAACCAATAGCTATGTGACGGAAGGCATCGAGCAGGTTTGGCTTAACCGGATCTCGGCCGATGATTATCTCAACCATATCCAGACGGTGTTCAGCCAGGAATTTAGGGAAGGCAAGGTGCCGCCGCTTCCTCCCCGCACGGCCTGAGCAACGCGATGTGGCTATTCGCGCTTCCTGCGCTACTGATCAACGTCTGCATTATTCTGATTCCCGCCGTGCTGACGCTGATGATGGCTTTCTTTGCCTGGGACGGGGTCGGCCTTCCGGTGTGGGCGGGGCTGGCTAACTTCCAGCATATGTTCGGCGATCCTGTCTTCTGGTCGGCCCTGACAAATAATTTCATCTGGACAGCCATCTTTCTGACGGTTCCGGTCAGCATCGCACTGCTGATGGCCGCGGCCCTATTGATGTCGCCGCCGCTTTCTCGCGCCGTCGTTCAGCCCATCATCTTTCTGCCGCGAATTCTCGCCGTTGCCGTGTCTGGGCGCATCTTCCAGGGCATGATCTTCAGCCCGGCGACCGGTCTGGTCGCGTGGCTGAACGAACGTGGATTCTCGATCTCCGACCCGCTCGCCGATCCCGATCGTTCGCTCTACGCGGTCGCTGCTGTCGATATTTGGCATTGGTGGGGTTTTCTGGCGGTCGTCTTCCTCGCAGCGATGCGACAGATCAGTATCGACCAGATCGAAGCGGCGCGGCTCGACGGCGCCGGTTTCTTTACCCTGTTGCGTTATGTTTTAGTGCCCGGAATTCGTCCAACGCTTACGCTGATGCTGATCCTGACCGTAATCTATTCGTTCCAGGTGTTCGAATTCATCTACATTGTCACCCAGGGCGGGCCCGCCTACGGCAGCGAAGTTCTTGCGACGCTGGCCTACCGACACGCTTTCTTCGAAAGCGACGTCGGACAGGCGGCTGCCGCCGCCAGCGTCATGAGTCTTTTCGGCCTATGCGCGACAACCGCCTATCTCTGGCTTCAGATCCGCGACAGCGCCAACGCCACATGACCGCTGACCGATTGAACAGGATATTTAGCCTCGCGCTGATCGGGGTCGCATCGTTTGCCTCTCTGTTGCCTATCGCGCTCGCGGTCATGAACGCGTTGAAGACGACAGTAGAGATCTCAACCAACCCGCTTGCTCCGCCGACGCGCCTTCATGTGGAGAATTTCACCTCGGCGTGGAAAAGCGCGGCCCTCGGCCCGAGCCTTCTCCATAGCGCCGAAGTGGCGAGCATTACCATCCTGTTGGTCTGCCTCACGGCGGCTCCCTGCGCATATGTGCTGGCGCGCCAACGCGGCAGAGGATGGCGTATCCTGACGTTCTATTTCATGGCCTCCATTACGGTGCCCGCGCAGCTTTATTTATATCCTCTGTATTTCATCTTCGCCAAGCTCGGCCTGGTGAACTCTATTCCCGCCGTTGCGCTGATCTACACCGCGATCTTCTCGCCGTTCGCGATCTTCTTGCTGCGGACCTATGTCATTTCGATCCCATTCGCGCTCGAAGAAGCGGCCAAGGTCGACGGCGCAACGCCGTGGCAGCTGTTCTTCCATGTGATTCTCCCGATGATGCGGCCGGGTTTGTTAACCGTTGCAATCATCGTAGGGCTGAATGCATGGAATGAATTCGTGATTGCAGTAACATTTCTGCAAGACGACAGCACCATCACGGCGATCGTGAAATTCTATAACCTGACCGGACAGTATTCCACCGACTGGGGCCAAATGCTCGCCGCAGCCGTGACGATCGTGTTGCCTGTTGTGCTGGCTTTCGTATTTCTACAGCGCCGCTTTATCGACGGCATGACGGCCGGCGCGGTCAAATCATAGCAGGACGCGCAAAATTCATTATCAGACTTTGGCGCCGCCGTGCCTGCGGCTATTGACGAGTAACGGCCGCATCTGTTCGATACGGGAGCGGATGTCGTCTCGAGGGACGATGTCCGTTGTGTCACGTCGAGCGCCAGGCGCGGGGCATCATGTATCTCGGTATCGATCTCGGCACGTCAGCGGTCAAAACCATTCTCGTTGACGACGAGCAGCGCGTGGTGGCCAGCCGAAGCCGGTCGCTGACGGTTAATTCTCCACATCCCGGCTATTCCGAACAAGACCCCGGGCAGTGGATCGACGCGACATTTGCAACGCTGGACGCCTTGAAAGCGGATCATCCGCGCGAGTTGGCGGCGGTCGACGGCATCGGCCTGTCGGGCCAGATGCACGGTGCAACTCTGCTCGATGCGAACTTCAAACCGTTGCGGCCCAGCATTCTTTGGAACGACGGACGGTCCGCTGCGGAATGCCGTATGCTGGAACAGCGTTGGCCCGCATTGCGGGCGACGACAGGCAACAAGGCCATGCCTGGATTCACCGCTCCCAAACTGCTGTGGGTTGCGAAACACGAGCCGGAGATCTTCGCGGCCACTAAGCTCGTTTTGCTCCCGAAAGCATATCTACGCCTGATTTTGACCGGTGAAGCGATCGAGGATGTCTCGGACGGATCGGGAACGTTGTGGCTCGATGTCGTGCGCCGGGACTGGTCGGATGAAGGGTTGTCCGCAACCGGCTTGTCGCGCAGCCAGATGCCGCGTCTCGTCGAGGGCTGTGCGCCTGCGGCGCGGCTCTCCAGCGAGATGGCGCTTCGCTGGGGAATGACCAAACGACCAATGATCGCCGGAGGCGCCGGCGACAATCCGGCGGGCGCCATCGGCATCGGTGCGATACGGCCCGGTTCTGCCTTTGTTTCGCTCGGAACCTCCGGAGCATTGCTGGCACCGACCAATGCCATTGCCGCCAACCCGGAGCGCGCGGTGCATACGTTCTGTCACGCCATCCCCGCAATGTGGATTGCGGCCGGTGCGATCCTCTCGGCGGCATCGAGTCTCGCCTGGATCGCGCGACTGCTTGGCGCCTCTGAGGCCGAATTGCTTGAGCCGCTCGGTTTGCGGCCGAAGGCGCCATCGCATGTCAACTTTCTGCCGTATCTGTCCGGCGAACGGACGCCGCATGACGACCCGGAGGCGCGCGGAATGCTCGACGGGCTGAGCCACGGCACCGATCGTGCCGCAATCGTACAGGCCGTGCTCGAAGGCGTCGCGTTCGCGATCGCAGATTGTCGGGACGCGCTTGCCGACACCGGGATCGTG
>DATBYN010000516.1:0-2308 GCA_036513695.1 Bradyrhizobium sp.
TTCTGGCGCTCGGTCAAGGAATCCAACAAGCCGGAAGAGCTCAATGCCTATCTGAGCGCCTATCCGAACGGTCAGTTCAAGTCGCTGGCGCTGGCCCGGATCGCCTCGCTGGAGAACGGTCCGTCGACGACCACCCGCAACCTGACCACCGGCATCGATCCCGCGACCTTTACCGCGGAAGCCGACCAGGTCACGGAAGACCAGATCAGCCTCGACAAGGGCCAGCGCAAGGACGTGCAGCGGCGGCTGAACGGGCTTGGTTTCGACACCAAGGTGACGGGCAAGTTCGACGACGATACCCGCTCGGTGATCAGGCGCTGGCAAGCCGCCCGCGGCTATCCCAGCAGCGGTTACCTCAACAAGCTGCAGCACAAGGCGTTGCTCACCGAAATCGTCTCAGCAACCACAGCAACCAGTTCCAGCGATGATTCCTCCGACGCCCCGGTCCGCCGCCACAGCGGCGGCGGTGGTGGTGGCGGTGGCCGTCGTAGCGGCGGGGGTGGTGGTGGTGGCGGCGGGAATCCCGGTGCCTTCATCGGCGGAGTGATGGGCGGCATGATGGGCGGCATGTTCCGGCATTGATCGACTCGATCCGCTGGTTTCGATCTGTGATGAAAAAAAGCCCGGGGGTCCACCCCGGGCTTTTTCTGTCCTCGCCGTGAGCGCGGCGGCTATTTCCCCGCCGCCTTTCGCAAGGCTTCATTGATGCGATCCTGCCAGCCCGGCCCGCCCTCCTGGAAATGTTCGAGCACGTCCTGATCGATCCGCAACGAGACCAATTCCTTCACGCCGGGCAGCGCGGTCTTCTTCGGCGGCGCCTCCGCCACCTTGGTCGTGGTCCGTTTGAACGCGGCTTCTGCTTCGGTGCGGGCATCGTTCAGGGTTCGCGGACGTCGCGGCTGGTCTGCCATGATTTAAATTCCTTCGAACAACGCGGTGGAGAGATAGCGCTCCGCGAACGATGGCACGATCGCAAGGATGGTCTTGCCGGCGGCTTCCGGCCGCTTGCCGATCGCAAGCGCTGCGGCGATCGCGGCGCCCGAGGAGATGCCGCCGGGAATGCCTTCATGGCGCGCCAAAGCGCGCGAGGTTTCGATCGCGGTTCCGCTGTTGATCTTGACGATTTCGTCGATCACAGAACGATCCAGGATGTCCGGGACGAAGCCGGCGCCGATACCCTGGATCTTGTGCGGGGAATGCTGGCCGCCTGACAGCACCGGACTTTCCTCCGGCTCGACCGCGACGATGCGTAGCGACGGTTTGCGCGGTTTCAGCACCTGACCGACGCCGGTGATGGTGCCGCCGGTGCCGACGCCCGCCACGAAATAATCGATGTTGCCGCCGGTGTCGTTCCAGATTTCCTCCGCCGTGGTGCGGCGGTGAATTTCGGGATTGGCGAGGTTCTTGAACTGCTGCGGCATCACCGAATTGGGTGTCGTGCGCAACAGCTCCTCGGCGGTTGCGATCGCGCCCTTCATGCCCTGCGCCGCCGGTGTCAGAATGATTTCGGCGCCGAGGAACGCCAGCATCTTGCGCCGCTCGATCGACATCGATTCCGGCATCACGAGTTTTAAGCGATAGCCGCGGGAAGCGGCGACGAAGGCGAGCGCAATGCCGGTGTTTCCCGAGGTCGGCTCGATCAGCACGGTGTCGGCGTTGATGTGTCCCGCCTTTTCCATCGCGATGACCATCGCGGCGCCAATGCGGTCCTTCACGCTTGCGGCCGGAGCGAAATATTCGAGCTTGGCGAGGATGGTCGCGTGCGCGCCATGCGCCTGCGGCAATTTGCCCAACCGGACGATCGGCGTGTCGCCGATCGCATCGACAATGGACTCGAAGACCCGGCCCCGGCCGGGACGGTGCATTGCACTCGTTGCTGGCGACGCATCCATGACGATCTCCTGTATGGGCTAAGATGTGCGCGAAATTAGCGGCTTTTCTTCATTAGGGGACAGCTCATGCCGCAACGCAAGTCAGAATACCGAGAGTCGGAAATTCGCTGCAATGCAAAACACTTAACGCGCCCAAATAACGTAAAACCAACGCATTTGTGTTGCGACATCGTCAAACAAATCAGTTTATCTTAAACTCGCGCTCGCAAAAGTTCAGATCGCAAGGAGGTCACCATGCCAGCAGTTGCTGAAATGCTGTCGACCGTCGCGCCGAACCCCGATCCGCGCGGATGCGATATGCCGACCTGCCCTGTTTGCGCAGATTCGATGGTGGCCGCGGAAGCTTCCGCTTACGTTTCCGACAACGTCATCAGCTATCTCTGGACCTGCGACACCTGCGGTTACGGTTTCGTAAC
>DATBYN010000517.1:0-3698 GCA_036513695.1 Bradyrhizobium sp.
TCAGCTCAACCTTCATATTCCAGCACGTGCAGGCCGGCGTTCCAGTCGGTCGCATAGATCAGTCCGTCCCGCGTTACATAGAGATCGGCTGTTTTGGCGGCGAGCGCGATGTTGGGCCTCGGATCGATCAATTTGGCTGGCGCAGGCGGCAGCCAGAACGCCAGCTGCTTCGGCGCAAACCAGTCTTTGATGTCGAAGACGCGGACGCCGCCGGCGTTGTATGTTGCAAAAATAGTTTCCTCGCTCTGGAAGGAGCCAGGCCGGTTCTCATGCAGATTGTGGGGACCGAAGGTGCCGGGGGCAGCGCAATAATCGCGATCACGCGGTACCGGCATGGTTGAGATGGTCACCGGATTTTCTGGCGCCCGCACATCGATCACGAAGATCTGGAACAGCCCCTTTGCGCACTTCTCCGCGTTCGCCTCATCGGCCACGACCGCGAGGTTACGCCCCGGCAGCGGCAATGGGGTGTGCGTGCCGCCCGGAAACGGCGGCGACCAGTTGATGTGCGACAACAGTTTCGGCTGGGTGGCATCGCTGACATCGTGGATGGTGAAGCCGCCGTCGCGCCAGGCGCCATAACCAAGCTTGCCGGCGACGATCATGTGATGCAGCGCATAGCGCTTGCCTTTTGGCGCGGTCGACGCTTCGCCGGCCGCGCGGTTCATGCCCGGCAACCACCATTTCGAAACGATGACCGGCTTGGTGATTTCCTGGAGGTCGACGATGCAAAGGCAATGATCCGTAAAACCGTCGAAATGCGCCGAGACATAGGCATAGCGTCCGCCCATCCAGGACAGGCGGTTGATGCCAAGTCCCGGCATTTCCAGAAACGCGATCTCTCTCATTTCGGCGGGCTTGGAGATATCGTGGATCGACAGTCCGCTGCGGAAGTTCTTGCGCTTGGTGATGCTGTCGGCGAGGCTGTTCTCGAAATAGCCGCGCTGGTCGCTGTAGGACTGCATGGCGACGATATTGGCGCCGTTGGCGACGAGCAGCAGATTGTCCGATGATTGCAGATGATGCGTCCGAGTGTATTGCCCGGCGGTGAAAAAATTTACCGGCTTTAGGCGGCGCGGGTCGCTGGCGTCCAGAATGGTCACCCCATCGCTGAACATGTGACCGACGTAGAGGTGATTGCGATTTGACATGACCTGGACGCTGTCCGGATGCCCGCCAATGTCGCTGTAGGAAAGGTGTTTTATGCGATGACCAATCCCCTCCGGCGGTATCGGCTGATCCTCGGCCCGGGCTGCAAACGGCGCTCCGACCAACGCCGCCATGCCCAACAAACTCCTTAAATGCGCGCGGCGGGTCTGCATGCTTCCTCCTGAGTTTTGAATGCTTTTCAGGGCAGCCTAACATGGAGACAACGCGCAGCAAGCCGGTCAGGCATTCCCCCCTACCACCTGCGATAGCCGGAAATCGTCACCGGCGCGCTCGACGGCCCGACCACGCCGGTCTTCTGGAATATCGACAAGTCGGAGTGAAGAGCGCTGGTTCGGCTGGCGTCGCGGCCCGACGATCCATTCACACCACCTCCGACACCGGCTGCATGTCGATGTCAAACGTCTCCAGAAACTTCGACGTCATGATGTAGAAGCCGACCGCGAGCTGCAGCTCGATCAGCGCCGCCGGTGTCAGTTTTGTAGCGATCGCCTTGAAGGTCGCGTCGGTCGGGCGGCGCAGTGTGATGATTTCATCGGTAAACGCCAGCGCCGCGCGCTGCACTTCGTTGAAGCAGGTCGCGGGCTTCCAGTCCTCGAGGGCTTCGTTCTGCTCGTCGGTGACGCCGACATTTTTGCCGATGCGCTTGTGGGCTGCGATTTCGTAAGCCGCCTCGCACAGGATTCCCGTGCGGGTGATGGCGAGTTCCCGCACTACGGGGTCGAGCTCCCCCTTGTGGCGGATCGCGCCGCCGAGCCGGCAATATTGCTCAAAATAGCTCGGCGAGTGCGCCATCATCCGGAAGATATTGGCGTTGCGGTTCTTGCCCAGGATCTCGCGCGTCCGCTCATTCGATTTCGAAGTGTCGCAATAGTCGATGCGGGCCATGTTTCACCTTGGGGTTTTGAAGCGCTGTTTGAATTTTTTTGTTTAAGCTCGAGTTCCATCTCGGACACTATCCGGCCGACGATGAGGGATCAACAGCTTGCACCACCTCACAAAATCGGCAGCGCCGCCGAGCTTTCGCTGCGCCTCGCCGGATCGCGCGTTCGCCATTTCTCGTCACCACTGAGTCAAAATGCCGCCGCAATACTGGTCGACCTTGGTCATGTCGATGTTCGCTGAGTGGGGATTCAAGTCAAAGCGAATACTCGTCGTGGGGTGTTCCCGAGTAAAGATAGATCGAGTCACGCAGCCTTTGCAGGCAACGATGACTCGCGCCCGAGTCTAGGGAGAAATGCATGAAGGAAGCCACCAAGAGGGCGGCCTCGGAAGCGCTTGCGCAAACGCTGGCGGTGACGGCAATGCTCGTCATCGCCAGCTTTATTTTTTATGTGCGATAAAAACCCAAAACTGTCGTTGCGTGGAGTGTAAGCGACGAAGCAATCCAGCCATCCGTATCGCGTCACGCTGGATTGCTTCGCGGAGCCTGTCATCGGGCGGCGCTTCGCGTCGACCCAGTGGCTCGCAATGACGCAGAATTGCTCCTCATGATTTTGTTTTTTCGAAATATGGAACGAGACGACCGGCAAATTGCGCAAAGCGCGCGGTGACCTTGTCGCCGATGACAAGATCGTTGTCGCCGTGGGCCATCATGCGAAAACCCTCTCGGGTATCGACGAGAATGATGTTGTAGGGAACGTGCGCGCGGGTTTCCGGCGTGGCAGCGCGGCAGACCAGCGAGGTCGCATAAACCGTCCCCTCGCCACTGGCGTGCTTTTCGATTGGGTCCGGCGCACCGCATGCCGAGCAGAAGCTGCGGTGGAAATACTGCACGTGTCCGCAAGCTGCGCAGGATTGATAGACGATGGCTTCCGCGCCCGTGGTCCAGTCGCCACTCATCGCACCCGCTCCAGAAACATGCTGACATGCGACGACAACACGCCGCCATCGCCATGCAATAGCGCAACCGAGGCGTCGCGCACCTGGCGATTTTCGGCGCGTTCCGTCATCTGCAGATGGGTTTCGACCAGATGCGCCATCGCACCGCCGACCCCGCAATGGCCGTAACTCAAGAGCCCGCCATGGGTGTTGAGCGGCATGTCGCCGTCACGGCCAAAATATCCGGCACGCACGCGCGAGGCCGCCTCCCCGCGCCCGGCTAGTCCAAGATCTTCCAGCAGCATCGCGAGCGTAATGGTAAAACTGTCGTAGACCGCGGCGTAGCGGACGTCGGAGATCGCGACTCCGGCGGCTTGTTTTGCGCGTGCGATCGCAATCTCGGCGCCGAGTTCGCTCAAAGCCGGCATCGCCGTGACGTGCTGATGGGTATGCGCCTGCGCGCAGCCGAGCACACGCACGCCGGTCTCACCGGTTCGTTCGCGGCTGACGACAAACGCCGCGCCGCCGTCCGACACCGGGCAGCAGTCCAGCAGTTTTAACGGCAGCGCGACCGGTTTTGAGGCCATCACATCGGCGACGGTGATCGGCTCATGAAACTGCGCGCCGGGATGCGTTAATGCGTGGCTTCGCATCAGCACCGCGAATTCGGCGAGATCTTCTTGAGTGACGCCGTATTCATGCATGTAGCG
>DATBYN010000518.1:0-8060 GCA_036513695.1 Bradyrhizobium sp.
CCGCAATCGTGAAGACGCGTAACATCTGTAGTTTCCTTTCAGAGTATCGTTATTGTTTCCTGATCGCGGAACAGTCGCACTCGGATAAACCGCGGTTTGAGCACGCCCTGTCGAAGGAGAAATCATGCAGGATATCAAAGCCAGGTGGCTTGCTTTCTACGCTGAACATCTCGAACAAGCCTGCACGCAAATTTTTGCTTACGTCGAAAGAATGATTGTCGCGACCTTGATCATTTCGGCAGGCGCCCATGTTTCGAGCAACGAACCGGCGATCGTTCTGTTTGGCTATCTCCGCCATAGCTTGGTCGGGCGCGGCATTGAGCTATTCGGCATCATCCTTCTGGCCTTAAATTTCGTCGATGGCCTTTCCAAGCTTGCAAGACTGAAATGGCATGCCGCGTATCAGATCGCGATGTCGGTCTGCTACTTCGTGCTGTCGGTCCGATTGGTCCAGTTGATCCTCGCCTTTCGCAGCGGGTAGCCGGCGGTCTCACAAACACATTCTCGCACGGACATGCGAGACCGCGTCGGGCGTGCAATTCCCGACCTATTGCGCGGCGAACTGGCCCAGAACCTGCTTGCAGGCCGGCGAAAGCGAAGCCGCTTGCGTCGCCAGACACTGCACGATACGGCCGCCGCCGGGTTGCACGCCGCCGCAAAGCGAGCGCACATCTCCGCCGCAGGCCGACCGCAGCACGAACAGTTCTTCGCGCGGGCGCATCGGCCGCAGCACCAGGGCCGGCGCCGGCGCCGCGGCGGGCGCGGCCGCTGCCGGACTGGCCGCCGCCGTATCTGCCGCGGCGCCTGCGGCAGGCGCTGCCCCACCGCCGGTCGCGGCGGCGACAGCCTTCTGACAGCTCGCCGAAACTCTTGCCTTGTTCTTTTCCAGGCACTCCAGCGCAGGCGCTCCGCCGGTCGGAACGCCGGCGCAGACTTTTGGATAATCGGAACGGCAGGCGCTGCGGATCGCCGAAATCTGCGCACTGCTCGGCTTTGCCATTGTCGTTGCTGCCGACTTGGCGGGCGCGGGGGCCGCTGGCGCGGTCTCCGCCTTGGGCGCCGCCGCTGGCGCGGTGTCGGCCTTAGGCGCTGCGGCCGGGGCTTCTACCGCGCGCACCGCGGCCTGGCAGCCAGGCGCGAGGCTCGACATGTTTTTCTGCAGGCATTGCAGCGACGCCGCGCCGCCCGGCGGGATGCTGGCGCAATGGGCCTCATAATCCGAACGGCATTCGGAGCGGATCGCGCTGCGTTGCGCGTCAGTCGGCGCCTGCGAAAATGCCGGCGTCGCCACCATGAACATGGCGGTTGCCAGCGGCACCCAACGTTTTAACGTGCTGATCATTTTGAGAAATCCTTATCGTTGTCGCTTGAGACGCCACTGCGATCGAAGTGAAATTTCAATAGAGGTAACAGACCAATGTTAGCGGCCGGCATCATTTTCGTTTTCGAATGCCGGCGTCACTACCATGAATATGGTGGTTACGATCGGCGCCCAACGTTTTAGCGTGCGGATCATTTTGAGAGATCCTTGGTTGTCGCTTGAGCCGCCGCTTCAACCGAAGTGAATTTTGGAAAGCGCTGATGGAAGAGTTTTCGCGGCCGCATCATTTTCGTTTTCGAGTTCCACTGCAAGTAGATTGTTGCTATTCATGGATGGCGGGAAATGCTCTTCGTACCAAAACCTTCGCTAACGCAAAATGAATTGGGGCACGGCAATGAAGCCTACGCGTTCGCCGGCATTCGCCAAGATGAACGGCACTGGGAGGCAAAGCGCCGCTGCGATTTCCCGTATTCTGTTCGTCATATTTGCGTGCGTCGCATCAAGTGCCTGCGAACAAAATAGTTTTGTGCCGCCGCCGCCACCGAAGGTTGATGTCGCAATTCCCGCGACGCGGACGATCACGCGTTATCTCGAGGCCACCGGCAACACCGCGCCGATCAAGACCGTCGATCTCGTCGCGCGGGTGCAGGGTTTTCTACAATCGATCGACTACCAGGACGGCGCCTTCGTGAAGGAAGGCGCGACGCTGTTCACGATCGAGCCCGAAACCTACAAGCTCAAGCTCGATCAGGCCCAAGCCGCCGAGGCCGGCGCGCAGGCGTCGGTGAAACAGGCGGAGGCCGATTTCAAGCGCCAGTCGGACCTGGTCGCGAGGCAAGCGGTTTCGCAGGCGACGTTGGATACATCCACCTCCAACCGCGACAACGCCCAAGCCAATCTGCAGCAGGCCCAGGTCAATACCAGGATCGCCGAGGTCAATTATGGCTATACCAAGGTGGTGGCGCCGTTTGACGGCATCGTCAGCGCGCATCAGGTCTCGGTCGGCGAACTCGTTGGCGCCGCCTCGCCCACACAGTTGGCGACCATCGTGGCGCTCGACCCGATCTTCGTCACCTTTAACGTCAACGAACAGGATGTCCTGCGCATTCGCGCCGAAGCCAAGCGTCGCGGATTGACGGCGGACGATCTCAAGCAGGTGCCGATCGAGGTCGGATTGCAGACCGAAACCGGCTATCCGCATGAGGGCAAGCTCGACTATGCGGCGCCGACCATCAACCAGTCGACGGGAACGCTTGCGGTGCGCGGCGTGCTGGCCAACGCCGACCGTGTCTTGCTGCCGGGATATTATGTTCGCGTCCGCGTTCCCCTGGCCCAGCAGGAGGGCGCCTTGCTGGTTCCCGATGTCGCCCTGGGCAGCGATCAGTCCGGACGATATGTGCTGGTGGTGAACGGCGACAATGTCGTCGAGCAGCGCAAGGTTCAGGCCGGGCCGGTCGAGGGCGATCTGCGCGTCATCGAAAGCGGTCTCAAAGGCGATGACCGCATCGTCATCGCCGGGCTGTTACGCGCGATTCCCGGCCAAAAGGTCGATCCGCAACTGCGAAAGATCGAAGCGTCGGCTGCAGCGGCCAAATAGGACCGGGTCATGATTTCGAAATTCTTCATCGAGCGCCCGGTTCTGTCCAATGTCATCGCGATCTTGATGATCCTGATCGGCGGCGTGGCGTTGTTTAGTCTCGCGGTAGCGCAATATCCCGACGTGGTGCCGCCGACCGTGCAGGTCACGACGCGCTATCCCGGCGCCAGCGCCAAGACCGTGATCGACACCGTGGCGCTGCCGATCGAGCAGCAGGTCAACGGCGTCGAGGACATGCTCTACATGCAGTCCTACAGCGGTGCCGACGGCACCTACTCGCTCACGGTGACGTTCAAGATCGGCACTGACCTCAACTTTGCGCAGGTCTTGGTGCAGAATCGGGTGTCGAGCGCGCTGTCGCAACTGCCGCAAGCGGTGCAGAACCAGGGCGTCAACGTCCAGAAGAAGTCGACCGCGATCCTACTGTTCGTGACGCTGACGTCGCCGAATTCGACCTACGACAGTCTTTTTCTCTCCAACTACGCCACCATCAATATCCGCGACGAGCTGTCGCGGTTGCCTGGGGTCGGCAATGTGACGGTGTTCGGCGCCGGCCAGTATTCGATGCGGGTCTGGCTCGATCCGAACAAGCTGCAGGTGCGCGGATTGATGCCGCAGGACGTCATCCAGGCGATCCAGCAGCAGAGCCAGCAGGTCGCCGCCGGTCAGGTAGGCCAGCCGCCGACGTCCGCGGGACAGGCGTTTCAATATACGCTGAACGTCAACGGCCGGCTCGACGACACCAGCCAATTCGAAGACGTCATCGTCAAGACCGGCAACAACGGCGATGTCACGCGTGTGCGTGATGTCGGATCGGTCGAGCTCGGCGCCCAGACCTACAGCCAGGTGTTTTCGCTCAACAACAAGCCCGCCACCGGCATCGGCGTATTCCAGGCGCCCGGCGCCAACGCGCTCGAGGTCGAGAAGGCCGTCAAGAAGAAGATGACGGCCCTTGCCGCCGGTTTCCCGCCGGACATCAAATTCGACACGCCGTTCGATACCACAAAATTCGTCTCGGCTTCGATCAATGAAGTCTACAAGACCCTGATCGAGGCCGGCCTTCTGGTTCTGGTCGTGATCCTCGTGTTCCTACAGGACTGGCGCGCGATGCTGGTGCCGGCGACCACCGTGCCGGTCACCATTATCGGCGCCTTCGCGGCGATGGCGGCGCTCGAATTCACCGTCAACCTGTCGACCTTGTTCGCGATCGTGCTCGCGATCGGCATTGTGGTCGACGACGCCATCGTCGTGGTCGAAGGCGCCGCCCACAATATCGAAAAAGGCATGTCCGGCCACGACGCCGCGATCAGCGCCATGGATCAACTGTTCGCCCCGATCATCGGCATCACGCTGGTCCTGATCGCAGTGTTCCTGCCCGCGGCATTCCTGCCGGGACTGACAGGGCGGATGTACGCGCAATTCGCGCTGGTGATCGCCGCCACCGCGCTTCTCAGCGCCATCAACGCCGCAACCCTGAAACCGACGCAATGCGCGCTGTGGCTGCGCCGGCCGGTACCGCCGGAACAGCGCAACTGGTTCTACCGCGGCTTCAACGCGGTGTATGATCGTCTCGAAAGGGGCTATGCCGGGCTGATTGGCCGCATGGTCGAGCACAGCAATCTGTCGGTGATCATTGCTCTCGTCTTGATCGGCATCGGCGGTTACGGCCTGTCACGCGTGCCGACCGGCTTTATCCCGATCGAGGACCAGGGCTATCTGCTCGCGGCGGTGCAGTTGCCCGATGGCGCCTCGCTCGACCGCACCCAGCGCGTGCTGAGTGAGGTCAGCGAGATGGCCGGCAAGTCGGGCGGTGTCGAACAGGTGATCTCGATCGCCGGCATATCGGCGCTCGACTCCAGCGCGAGCCTTGCCAATGCCGGTGTCGCCTACCTCATCTTAAAAGACTGGAGCGCGCGCGGGCCCGGCGAGGATCTGCGGTCGCTGGTCGTCGGGCTGAACCAGAAGCTGGGTGCGATCCAGGAAGCGCGGATCCTTGTGATTCCGCCGCCGCCGATCCAGGGCATCGGCAACGCCGCCGGCTTTGCGATGCAGGTCGAGCTGAAGGACGGCAATTCGGATTTCGGCAAATTGCAAGCCATCACCGGCGCGATCGTCGCCAATGCACAGACCCAGAGCGCGCTGCAGCGGGTGAATTCGTCGTTCCGTTCGATGGTGCCGCAATTCGATGTCGACGTCGACCGGATCAAGACCCAGACGCTGCATGTCACCACCGACCAGGTATTTTCCACCCTGGCCTCCTATTTGGGCTCGTCCTATGTCAACCAGTTCAACAAGTTTGGCCGCACCTTCCAAGTCTACGCGCAAGCCGATGCGAAGTATCGCCTCACGGCGCGGGACATCGAAAACCTGATGGTGCGCAACCAGCAGGGCGACATGATCCCGCTCGGCACGGTCGCAAAAATCACGCCTTCGGTCGGCCCGTCGCTGATCAGCCTGTATAACCTCTATCCCTCCGCGACCATCATCGGCCTGCCGGCGCAGGGCTATAGTTCCGGACAGTCGATGGCATTGATGGAAGAGATCGCCGCCAAGACGCTGCCGCCCGGCACGGGCTACGAGTGGACGGCGATGTCCTACCAGGAGAAAATCGTCGGCGGCCAGATCTACCTGGTGTTCGGCCTCGCCATGCTGCTGGTCTATCTGGTGCTGGCCGGACAATATGAAAGCTGGTACGCGCCGATCTCGGTGATTCTCGCCGTGCCGCTCTCGCTGCTCGGCCCGATGTCGGTGCTGACGGGCTTACGAATCGAGAACAACCTCTATACCCAGATCGGGTTGATCCTCCTGATCGCGCTGTCGGCGAAGAACGCAATTCTGATCGTCGAGGTCGCGCTCGAACTGCATGTGCGTGACCGCAAGCCGCTGTTGGAGTCGGCGATCGAGGCGGCGCGGGCGCGGTTCCGGCCGATCCTGATGACGTCGTTTGCCTTCATCCTTGGCGTGGTGCCGCTGGTGCTCGCAACCGGCGCCGGCGCCAGCGCCCGCAAGTCGATCGGCATCACCGTGTTCTCCGGCATGATCGCCTCGACCTGCCTTGCTGTGCTGTTCGTCCCGACGTTCTTTGTTGTGGTGCAACGGTTCGAGAATTGGCTCGCCGCGCGCAGCGGTAAAGCACCCGCGGCGCAGACCAGCTCGCCGGCCGCACATTGAGAGGCTTACGCCACGCGATCGCTATTCGATCACCTCGTCGGCGAGCGCGAGCAAGGTCGGCGGAATATCGAGACCGATCGATTTTGCGGTTTTCAGGTTGATCACAAACAAATAGCGCGTCGGTTGTTCGAACGGCAGGTCGGCTGGTTTCTCGCCTTTGAAAATACGATCGACCATCGAGGCGGCGCGTTCGAGCGATTCATGCAGGTCCGGTCCGTAGGACATCAAGCCGCCCTCGTGCACCAGCGGATCGTATTCGTAAATCGCTGGCAGGCGATGGATGGCGGCATAGTCGAACACCCGCTTGCGGTTGAGCATGGTCAGCGAATCGGAGACCATCAGGATGGCGTCCGGTGGCTCGCGATCCATGGCCCTGAACGCCTCGTTGAAATCGTCCGGTTCGCGCACGCCCACCGCCTGGACGTCGACGCCAATTGCGCCGGCCGCTTTCGCCGAAGCGTCATAGCGCAGCGACATGCCGAGGTCGTCCTTGTTCCATAGCATTCCCACGCGATGAAGTTTTGGCAACAGCTCCTTGAGCAAGCCGAGACGTTTGGTAGAGAGCGTCGTCGCCACATCCGAGATGCCGGTGATGTTACCTCCCGGTCGCGCAAGATTGGCAACGAGGCCGGTCGCAACTGGATCGCCAACGCCGAACGCCACGACCGTGGGAATACCGGCCGCCTTGGCGGCGAGCGCTGTCGGATAGCCAAAGACCACGATGACGTCGATCTTGCTCGCCTTTAATTCGTCGATCAACTGCGGGAGCTGGACGGTCTGCCCCGCTGCGCCGCGTGGGCCCTCGAAGACCAGATTTTGCCCAAGAGCATAGCCGCGCTGCGCAAGTGCGCCGAGAAGAACCTTCGCGTTCGGATTGGACTGAGCTTCCAGTCCTCTCGGACTGATCAGCGCAAAGCGATAGACCTTCGAAGAGGTCTGGGCGATAGCATCCCTTGGTGCAGCAATTGCCATGCTGCCCAGAAGACCAATGAACTCACGCCGTTGCATGTGCCACCTGAAACTACGCCCCGTCCGAACGCTACGCTCTTACGGGTCCGTACGCTAGGTCGCCTCGGGCTCCGATCTTCAAACCTTGATCATCCGCTTGCCGCGGTTTTCGCCCGCCAGCAATCCGATCAGCGCCTTTGGCGTGTTCTCCAGGCCTTTGATGACATCCTCCTGGACTTTCAATTTGCCCGAAGCGACCCATGATTGCAGATCGTTCAGCGCCTCGTCGCGCTCGTTCATGAAATCCATTACGATGAAGCCCTGCATGACGAGGCGCTTCACCACGATCAGGCCCGGCACGCCGCGCGGCCCGTGCGCCGACGGCGTGCCGTCATATTGCGAGATCGCGCCGCAGCAGGAGATGCGGCCGCGATTGTTCATCTGCGCAAGACACGCCTCGAGAATTTCGCCGCCGACATTGTCGAAATAAACATCGATGCCGTTGGGTGCCGCGGCCTTCAACGCCCTGAACACCGCGCCGTCCTTGTAATCGACCGCGGCATCGAAGCCGAGCTCACTCGTCAACCAATTGCACTTGTCCTTGCCGCCGGCGATGCCGACGACACGACAGCCTTTGATCTTGGCGATCTGGCCGACGATCGAGCCGACCGAGCCGGCCGCGGCCGAGACCACGACGGTCTCGCCGGCTTTCGGCTTGCCGACATCGAGCAATCCGAAATAGGCGGTGAGGCCGGCGATGCCGTAGACGCTGAGCAGATGCGTCATCGGCTCGACCTTCGGCATCTTGGTCAGATGTTTTGCGGGGGCAACCGCGTAATCCTGCCAGCCGGTATCGCCGAACACGATGTCGCCGGGCGCAAACCCCGGAGCCTTCGACGACACCACCTCGGCGATGCCGCCGCCGGCCATCACGGTATTGGCCTCGACCGCCGCGCGATAGGTCGCGCCGTGCATCCAGGCCCGGTTGGCGGCATCCAGTGAGATGTAGCGCACCCGCACCAG
>DATBYN010000519.1:0-6876 GCA_036513695.1 Bradyrhizobium sp.
AGCCGCTGATCCCGCGCGTCCTCCGTGGTTTCGCTCGCCGCTTTCGCCACGGCCTTGGCCGCTTCCTTGCGGCTGGAAATCTCGACCGCCTGGCGGCCGGAGATTTCGTGGCCGGCATCGTCGGGCATCTGCCAGAAGAAATAGGCCGAAATCGCCGAGATGATCGAGACTACCAGGAAGGCCGGGGCGAATGCATCGGCGCTCAGCTCGGTCGCATGATGCAGCAGCAGCGTGGTCTCGACCGAGAACGCGCCGACCGCCACGCCAGCCGAAATCGCCAGTTGCTGGTTGACGCTGACGAGCGTCGTGGCCCGGCTCATCTGCGCCGGGTCGATCTCGGCATAGGCGACGGTGTTGATCGCGGTGAACTCCAGCGAGCGGAAGAAGCCGCCGACCACCAGAATGATCATGATCAACAGCAACGGCGTCGTCACCGTAAACAGCGCACAGGCGGCGAGGAAGAGCGAACTGACGATCGCGTTGATGGTCATCATGTTGCGAAAGCCGAAGGTGCGGATGATGCGCGCGGCCAGCGTCTTCATGCCCATGGCGCCGACCGCGGAGGCAAACGTGACGAGTCCCGATCGAAACGGCGACAGGCCGAATCCGACCTGCATCAAGAGCGGCAGCAAAAACGGCAGCGCGCCGATGCCGAGGCGAAATAGAAAACCGCCGATGATGGCGGCGCGCATGGTCGGCAACCGTAGCAGCGAGAAATCCAGCACCGGTGAAGCGGTTCGTCTGGCGTGGATCACGTAGAGCGTCATGGAAATGGTACCGATCGTGACCAGCGCGGCGACGATGGTCCACGGCAGCAGATTGAGGCCCGCAACCGAAAGCCCGAAGGCGATGCCGGCAAGGCCGATGCCTGCGAGCACGAGGCCATAGAGATCGAACCGCTCGGGGTTCTCGCTCTTGATCGGGTCGATGTAGCGCATCGCCATGAAGATGCCGAGCAGCCCGATCGGGATGTTGATCAGGAAGATCCAGTGCCAGGAGAAATAGGTGGTGATGAATCCGCCAAGCGGCGGGCCGATCACCGGCCCGACCAGCGCCGGCACTGTGACCCAGGCCATCGCATTGACCAGCGCGCTCTTGTCGATCGAGCGCAGCAGCACCAGCCGTCCGACCGGCGTCATCATCGCGCCGCCGAGGCCTTGCAGGATGCGCGCGATGACAAAATCGGTGACCGAGGAAGACAGCGCGCAGCCGATCGAGCCCGCCATGAAAACCGCGATGGCGATCGAGAACACCATGCGGGCGCCAAAACGATCGGCGGTCCAGCCGCTCGCCGGAATGAAGACCGCAAGCGACAACAGATACGAGGTGATCGCAAGCTTCAATGTCAGCGGGCTGGTGCCGATATCGGCGGCGATCGCCGGCAGCGAGGTCGCGATCACGGTCGAATCCATGTTCTCCATGAACAGGGCAGTGGCCACGATGAGCGGGATCAGGCGTTGTTTGTTCATGAAGATTCGGGGGAGGAAACGAGCGGGAGGGGGCGCTGTAGCACCCCGTCGCCGCAGTGGCTATTGCGGAACCCCGGAAACCACCTAAATCTCCGTGACAATATCGCTGTGCGGAATACCGCCGGAGATCGGCCGATGATCTATATCCTTGCTGCTTTAGTGCCGCCGCTCGGGCTGCTCCTGAACGGGCAGCCTTTTTCGGCGATTTTCAACCTGGTCCTGATCGTGGTTTGCGTGATTTTGGGCCTATTTTTTCACGTCCTATTACTGGTGCCTTCGGCGCACGCATTGATCGTGGTTCATATGAAGCGCGAGGAGCGCATGCATCGGGAGGTCGTCGACGCAATCCGTCGCCATGGCCCGCCGCCGGGGTATCCGCGCTGAAGTTGGATTCGAGTGGCTAGCCCCTTTGATTCGCCTCTTTGATTCCTCATGGGGCCATGCTATCGACCACCGCCAACCCTACCGATGGGCTCGATTCGCCGGCGATGCCATCTGCGTCGCCGAGGGAGACGTTCATCCCTTAGGTTCTAGCGCGGCGGACGGGCCGCAAGGAGTTGGTAATGACGCAGGTGCACGGACTTCAGGGGATTCGCGAAGCCTTTACGTTCGACGATGTGCTTCTCAAACCCGGCCTCTCGGATGTGCTGCCTTCAGAGGTTGATATCCGCTCCCACGTCACGCGCGCCATTGCGCTCAACATTCCGATCATTGCCTCCGCGATGGATACGGTCACCGAAGCGCGGATGGCGATCGCCATGGCGCAGGCCGGCGGCGTCGGTGTCATCCATCGCAATTTTGACCCGGAGGGCCAGGCCGCCCAGGTGCGGCAGGTCAAGAAGTACGAATCCGGAATGGTGGTCAATCCCTTGACCATAGGTCCCGACGCAAAATTGTCGGATGCGATGGCGCTGATGAGGGACCATGGTTTTTCGGGAATTCCTGTGGTCACCGGCGGGGCTAAGGGCGTGCCAGGAAAACTCGTCGGCATTCTCACCAACCGCGACGTGCGTTTTGCCACCGATCCGGACCAAAGAGTCTCCGAGTTGATGACGCACGAAAACCTCGTCACGGTGCGTGAAGGCGTCAGCCAGGACGAAGCCAAGCGGATGCTGCACAAGTACCGGATCGAGAAACTGTTGGTGGTCGACGACCAATATCGCTGCGTCGGCTTGATCACAGTAAAGGACATGGAGAAGGCGGTCGCGCATCCGCTGGCGTGCAAGGATGCGCAGGGCCGCCTGCGCGTCGCGGCCGCGACCACGGTCGGCGAGGGCGGCTACGAGCGCACCGAGCGCTTGATCGACGCCGGGGTCGACCTGGTCGTGGTCGATACCGCGCATGGCCATTCCTCGCGGGTGCTGGAGGCCGTCAACCGCATCAAGCGGCTCTCCAACGCCGTGCAGGTGATCGCCGGCAATATCGCAACCCAAGAGGGCGCGCAGGCGCTGATCGACGCCGGCGCGGACGCGATCAAGGTCGGCATTGGTCCGGGTTCGATCTGCACGACGCGGATCGTAGCCGGCGTCGGCGTGCCGCAACTGACCGCGATCATGGATGCGGTGGAAGCTGCAAAGAAGGCCGGTGTGTCCGTGATCGCCGATGGCGGCATCAAATATTCCGGCGATCTGGCAAAGGCGCTCGCCGCCGGTGCCGACATCGCCATGGTCGGCTCGCTGCTGGCCGGCACCGACGAGACGCCGGGCGAAGTGTTTTTGTGGCAGGGCCGTTCCTACAAGGCCTATCGCGGGATGGGCTCGGTGGGTGCGATGGCGCGCGGTTCGGCCGACCGTTATTTTCAGCAGGACATCAAGGACACGCTAAAACTGGTGCCGGAGGGCATCGAGGGTCAGGTGCCGTACAAGGGCCCGGTCGGCAACGTCATGCATCAGCTCGCCGGTGGCCTGCGCGCCGCGATGGGATATGTCGGCGCCAGGAATCTCGCCGAGTTTCACGAGAAGGCGCAGTTCGTGCGCATCACCGGATCGGGCTTGCGCGAAAGCCATGTCCATGACGTCACCATCACGCGGGAAGCGCCGAATTATCCCGGTGGGGTGTGACCATGGTCGATTGGTCGGACGAGCGGATAGCTGCACTCACAGATCAGGATCTGAAGAATCTGCTTGTCAACGCCGAGCGCAAATCGGTTGCCGCGGTCGTCGCGCAATGCAAGGCCGAGATGGAAAAGCGCGATGCGTTAAAACCGCGTAAGACGGCAAAACCTCGGACCGAATTGAAGGAATTCGAGCACGAGATGTCCGGGCAACTCGCCGCGGTCGGCAAGGAAATGGCTGAAAAATACGATCTCTCCGAGGAGACCGCGAAGGCAAAGTCCGCCGACGTGAAGGGATTTCGATCGCACAAGCTGCTCGATGCCAAGGGATTTGCAAAACTCGGCGGGCATCAGCGCGACGGCACGGTCGCGGTCGATCGCTATATCTCCTACCGGCGCGGCAACGGCACCGTGACGCTCGGCGTTTGGCTATTGAAAGACGCGCCGATCGAGGACCATGAATTCCATGTCAGCGCACCCGCTACAATGATCGAGGGCGGCAAGAGTTTTGCCGAGGTCCGGCCGGGTATTTCGGAAAAGGACGCGCAGGAGACGCGGCACATCCGCGCGTTCAAGGATTTGCCAAGTGCTGCGGCCGCGTTCGACGCGGCGCTGGCGAAGATTACGGCTTAAACGTCACAACAATGACGAAAAAGGAGGAAACAACCATGTCCCAGGCAAAACGCGTCGTTCTCGTCTCCCGCCCCGTCGGCGAACCGAAACCGTCGAATTTTCGCATCGAGGAATATGAGGTGCCGATGCCGGGCGAAGGCCAGGTTCTCCTGCGCACCATATGGCTGTCGCTCGATCCCTATATGCGCGGGCGGATGAGCGACGGTCCGTCCTATGCGGCGCCGGTGCCGGTCGGCGGCGTCATGGAAGGCGGCACGGTGTGCGAGGTGATCGCCTCGAACAATCCCGCTTTTGCCAAGGGTGACATTGTGCTTTCGCGCGCGGGCTGGCAGACGCACGCGCTGTCGGACGGCAAGGGGTTGGCAAAAATCGATCCAAAACTCGGAGCTATATCGACCGCGGTCGGTGTGCTCGGTATGCCCGGCATGACTGCCTATGCCGGGCTGCTTGAGATCGGCAAGCCGCAGCTAAGCGAAACCGTGGTGGTTGCGGCGGCGTCCGGAGCGGTCGGGTCGGCAGTCGGGCAAATCGCAAAGCTCAAGGGCGCGCGGACGGTCGGCATTGCCGGCGGCAAGGACAAATGCGATTACGTCAAACAGGAGCTGGGCTTCGACGACTGCCTCGATCATCGTGACCCCGATCTCGCGGCCAACCTGAAAGACGCCTGTCCCAAGGGTATCGACGTCTATTTTGAGAATGTCGGCGGCGCGGTGTTCGAGGCGGTGTTCCCATTACTTAACGCGTTCGCGCGTGTCCCCGTGTGCGGCCTGATCGCGCAGTATAACGACACCCAGCCGACGATGCCGAAATGGGCACCGTCGATGATGCGCGCGGTCCTGACAAAACGCCTGACCATCCGCGGTTTTATCGTCAGCGATTTCGCAGCACTTCATGCAGACTTCTTGCGCGACATGTCGGGCTGGGTCCGCGAGGGCAAGGTCAAGTACAAGGAGTTCGTCACCGAGGGCCTGGACGGCGCACCGGGCGCGTTCATGGGGCTTTTAAAGGGCGCGAATTTCGGCAAGCAATTGGTGCGGGTCGGGCCGGACAAAGCGTGAGGCGTGCGAGAAATTTTTAGGACTGTCGTCCCTTCACCGGGCAAGCCTCGATAGCCGTGGCAGGATCTGCTCCCTCGATCTCGACGCAGCGTCGCGAGCCGTCGATCGTGAGGCTGTAAGGATCGAGCAGCTGCTTGCGGACAGAAGTGCCGCGCAAGTGCAGCTCCCAGATTCCGCCCGGTAGCCTGTCTTGCAGTCCTGCGCGAATGCGATTGTCCAGCATGCCGTTTGGAAGAATTGGCAAGGCGATGTCGGCGAGCTGATAGAATCGCGACTGCGGCGGCAGCAGCGGCGCGATATAGGCGAGCGGCTTGCCGAGCAGCAGATAGACCGCGGGCTGGGTCAGCTCAGCCGGCAGCTGCGGATGATACGGGTTGGACCAGGCGCGCCGCGTCCAGTCGCCGGGTTGGGTCCACGCCGCACTCGCCAGCGCGACGATGAGAATAATGGCGTTGCCCCAGCGTTCGAGGCCTTTCCATGAAGCGCCGGCGCTTTGCAGGATGCGAACCATGAGCAGCACGATCATCGGACCGCACAGCAGTTCGAGCGCAACCGCGTAACGCTGGATCGAGAACAGCATCAGCCAGCTTGCGTAGGATACGATCAAAAAGATGATGAACTGAGCGTCCCGGCGCGTGAACAGATCGACACGGCGGATCAAGCCGGCGCCGATGGCGCCAGCAAACAGAACAAACGCCACCGCAAAGCGGGCGTCGCGAAACGCGTATTCGGAACTGCGGTTATCGCCGGCGAGCCAGTAGAACGGGTAAGCCAGTCCATCGAGCCAGCCGTGCGGGATGAATTGCCGATCCAGGATGTTGACGGGAGACAGCTCGGGCGACGGGAAGATCCCGTTGAACAGCGGAAACACCGGATTCCCCAGGTCGCGCCACAGCAGAAAACTCCACCAGCCCCCCGCGATTGCGCCTCCGATCGCGCCGCCGAGCGCAACGCAGCTGAGGGCGACAAGCGGCCGGGTTGCCACCATCACCGCCGCCACCAGTCCGAGCGCAAACACCACATTGGTCAGTTTGAAACCCACGGAGGCGCCGATCAGGACGCCGGCCAAAATGTAGAATTTTGGCCGCGTCTGGTCCGACGAAGTGATGTAGATCAGCGCGGCGATGGTCGGCAATGACAGCACGATATCGGCGAAGCTGGTGCCGACTTCCGAAAGCGTCATCGGGCCGAACGCCGCGAGCAAGCAGGAGGCCGCAAGGCAGGCGGCATTGGCGGCACTGCCAAGCAGCGCGCGGGTGAGGCTGTAGATCGCGACCAGGTTGAGGCCGTGAACCGCGCCCGCGATCAGTCCCGTCGACAGCGGTGAGGTAAGCTGACGCAGCAGATAGACCGGATAATAGATCAGCGGATTGAAGTAGGTCTGAAAGCCGGCGGGTATGACATCGACGTTATGGCGATGGTTGATCGTGGCCCAGACATCATAGGCGTGATAGTTGCGCCAATCCCAATTGACATCGTCGCCGACGGCATACGCATAGGCCGCGCCGGCCAGCATGAAGCAGGCGACGATGGCGAACGGCACGGAAGGGATGTCGCGACTTGCGATGGTCCCGGCAGATTCAGTCCTACCCACGAGCTCTAGCCTTGTGATGGCCATCACATCGAAAACAGCTAGTGGGAGAAGGCTAAGATTCCATAAATC
>DATBYN010000520.1:0-15317 GCA_036513695.1 Bradyrhizobium sp.
GTGAGACGAGGTGGTTAGCTACCACGGCGTCCTTGACGCTAACGTGTTTACAGGCACGGGTCGGGGAGCTTCGCAAGGCGAATACTCTCACGGTGCTCGGCATGCGCGGGGGCCATTTCGGCCATCTCAGGATGGTCCGGCCAAACGACAACCGCGCCCGGCCGCGTCACACACATCGGCAGCGTTCCACCCGGTCGCAGCGCGCCACTTCTTGAAGTCTTTCGCCGCGAGCGCGTCTTGCGCGGGCTCTTCTGCATTCCATTGAACCGAGGAAGTCGGGAGCCTGTCCAAAGTCGAGAGCGGCGTCGTCCAGCAGACGCGGCGCGGCGGCTGGTAAGCGGTTCGGCGGCCTCGCCGGATCCGCATCCTGGTTGGGCATTTGCCCCCTCGCCCCTTCCTTAACCGATCCTCAAGATTCCAGATGCGCCGGAGTATGACAGTGTTATGATCCCTGCCGGGGCGGTGGTGGCATGGCGGGGCGAGGCTACACCATATTCGATACCGGTATCGGCCGATGCGGCGTCGCATGGGGCTATTCCGGCGTCATTGGCGTGCAGCTTCCCGAAGCGCGCGAGATTGAAACCCGCAAGCGGCTGTTTCAACTTTATCCCGACGCCCGCGAACTGCGTGCGCCAATGAACGTCGAGATTGCGATCGAGGCGATTACCGCGTTGCTGCGCGGTCAGGCGGCCGATTTCTCCGACGTCACGCTCGATATGACCGGTATCCACGTCTTCAATCGGCGGGTTTACGAGCTCACGCGCGCGATTCCGCGCGGCGAGACCCGCACCTATGGTGATGTCGCGGCACGTCTCGGGGCCCCGGACGCGGTAAACTCGGTGGCGCAGGCAATTTCGAAAAACCCTTTCATGATCATCGTGCCCTGCCACCGCGTTCTCGAAGCCGGCAGCTATGCCGACAAGATTTCCCCCCATGGGGGCACGATCTCCAAACGCCGGTTGCTCTCGATCGAAGGTACGGGCGCGGGCACGATCAAAAGCAAAACCCTGTTCGACATGCTGCTCCCCGTTGCGCCGCCACGTCCGCAGAACTAAATTCGCTGGCATGACGAGAACGGCCCTCCTCCAGCGCGGCTCCATTTCCGTGTCCGAGTTCCGGTGCAGTGCCGCACCGGGCGACAAGCCGTTCGTGGAGCAATACGCCAGCCATTCGATCCACTATGTCCGCAAAGGCAGTTTTGGCTGCCACAGCCGTGGCCGTTTCTTCGAGCTGGTGGCGGGATCGATCCTGGTCGGCCATCCCGGCGACGAATTCATGTGTACCCATGATCATGTCTGCGGAGACGAGTGCCTGTCGTTTTTCGTAAATCCCGAACTGGTGGAGACGATCGGCGACCGCACGGACGTCTGGCAGATCGGGGCGGTTCCGCCGCTGCCTGAATTGATGGTGCTGGGCGAACTTGCGCAAGCTTCCGCCGACGGCCGCAGCGATATCGGCCTCGACGAGGTCGGGCAGATGTTCGCCAGCCGCTTCGTCGAAGTGGTATCGGGGCGATCGCGCAAGGTGACCCCGGCCAAGGAGCGGGATCGCCGCCGCGCCGTCGAGACGGCGCTGTGGATCGATGCGCATTCGCAGCAACCGATCAATCTGGCGGACGTTGCCGGTCAGGCCGATATCAGCCCGTTCCATTTCCTGCGGCTGTTTTCAACCGTGTTAGGCGTTACCCCGCACCAGTATCTGGTGCGCTCGCGGCTGCGTCATGCGGCGCGGCTGTTGGCCGACGATGCGAGGTCCGTCACCGATGTCGCCTACGACGTCGGGTTCGGCGATCTCTCCAATTTCGTCCGCACCTTCCACCGCGCCGCCGGCGTTTCGCCACGAAGGTTCCGCGAGGCCTCGCGCGGGATGCGCAAGATTTTCCAAGAACGCCTCGCCCTGCACTGACTAGGGTGGTCTCCAGACGCGTTGTCGAACGCGTAAATTTCACTGGAGATCATCATGTACGACCACATCGGACTGAAAGTAGGCAATCTCGACGCCAGCGTGCGCTTCTACACCGCGGCGCTGGCGCCGCTCGGCTATGTCTTGTGTTCGCGCGACGAGACCGGCGCCGGCTTCGGGCCCAAGGGCGAGCCGGCGCTCTGGCTCTATCTGCACAAGGATTTCAGGGGCACCGGCGCCCATATCGCGTTTCGCGCGCCCGACCACGCGGCGATCAAGAAATTCCACACCGAGGGCGTCAAGGCCGGAGGCCGCGACAACGGCGCCGCAGGCCCTAGGGCCGATTACAGCCCGAGCTATTTTGCGGCGTTCCTGATCGATCCCGACGGCAACAATGTCGAGGCGGTTTGTACGTAGCTTACGCCACATACACCGCCGTCATCCCTGCGTAACGGCTACGCCGTTATCGCTGGAGGTGCGAGCTCTTCGGCGAGCCTCGAAGCATGACAGCTGCAGCCCGTGACCCATCCTTCGAGGCTCGCCCAGCGGTGCAAGTGCACCGCAAGGCTCGCGCCTCCCGAGTGAGCGCAATTGCGCTCATCCGGGGATGACGACTGAGTGCGTTGAAGGAGAACACCATGGCTTCCATCCACAAGGACATCCCGATCGACGCCTCGCCTGACGACGTCTGGGCCGCGGTTCGCGATTTCGGCAACCCGCACCAGCGGCTGGTGCCGGGCTTCGTGCTCGATGCGCGTCTCGACGGCGAGGCGCGCATCGTGAGTTTCGCCAACGGCACGGTGGCGCGCGAACTCTTGGTCGATTGCGACGAAACGAAACGGCGGCTGGTCTACGCCGTCATCAGCGAGCGGCTGAAACAACACAGCGCGTCGGTGCAGGTGTTCGCCGACGGCGACACGCGCAGCCGGCTGATATGGATCGTCGACGTGTTGCCACACGAAATTGCACCCTATGTCGACGGCCAGATGGACCAGGCGGCGCTCGCCATGCAGAAAGCGTTGGGACGCAAGGCCGCATAGGACGGCTGACCGCCGGCCTGCATAAATGTGATCTCTCTCACAGAAGACAGGGCCGGCGTTCTCTAGCCTCGCCACGTGCGTCCGGTTTGCGCCGCTTCCGCGGAGCTTGCGCACGCGAGGAGAGAACCATGACTGGAGCTCACAAGGTGGTGTGCCAGATAGCCGCGCTATTGCTGCTGGCCACGCTGACGGCAGCGCCGGCGAAAGCGCAATTCGCAGGCTTTGGCGGCGGAGGCGGGGGCGGCGACATGATGACCCAGATGGCGCCGATGCTCGAAATGATGAAGGCCAAGATGGGCAAGCGCCGCTTCGCAGCTTTGATGCAGACCATGGGCCCGATGATGAGCCAGATGATGGAAGGTGGAGGCGGCGGCCTTGGCGGAATGCTCGGCGGCGGCGGAATCCCGGGGGGCTTTGGCGGCGGTTACGGCGGCTACGGCGGCGGCGATTACATGGGCATGCTCGGCGGCGGTGGCGGTGGCGAAATGATGAGCATGATCCCGCAATTGATGCAGCTGGCCAATCTCGGCGGCGGCCACGGCCACCGGCATCACCGGCGGCACTAGAGCATGATTAAACTGAGTTGAATCAGGCATCTAGCGTTGTTCTTTTGTTTGAGCATGATCTCCGGGCAAACGCTTCGCGTTTGTCCCGAGGGAAAACCGGTTTCCACTTTTCCGGATCATGCTCTTAGTCACTTTACGACATGGCTGGCCTGGCTTGCGGAACAGGACCGGCTTTCGGGCCCCAGCGCGTGAGAACAACGCTGGAGGCCGAGAGCACGCCGAGCACGCCCATCGAGGCCGCGGCCAGCGCGAAGAAGTTCGCGGCGGTCGCGTTATGCGTCGACAGCCACCAACCGCCGAGCGCGATGAACAGCAGCCGCGCGCTTTGCGCCAGCACCGGACCGACCACCTTGGCCGCCCCCTGCGAGGAAAAATACATCGACATCGCCAGCCCAATGAACGCGTACATCGGTCCCGCCGTCGCCAGATACTGCCGGCTCGCCGCGCGCACGCCCGGATCGTGGGTAAAGATATTGACCCAGAGATCCGGAAACATCGCGATCAAACTGCCGATCGCGCCGACCGAGACGAAGGAAACGAGGCCACCGGCCCACGCAATCCGCCGCGCGCGGGCGATCCGTCCCGCTCCGATCGCCATCCCGATCATCGGCACCGACGCAATGCCGGTCGCAAATGCAACCGAGGTCAGCATGAATTCGAGCCGCGCGCCAATGCCGTAGCCGGCCAGGATCTCGGTGCCGAAACCCGCCAGCATATGGGTGAAGATGCTGATGGTGAGCACCCCCTGCAGCGGCGAGAAACAGGAAACCGCGCCGACCTTGAGGATGTCGAAGAACATCGCGCGCCGGATACGAAGTCCCCTGATCTTGGGAACGACGCGCGCCCGCCCGGAAAACAGGTACCACGCCATCACCGTGATGCTGATCGAGTAAGCGATCAGCGAGCCCGCGGCGACACCGCGCATGCCGAATTGCGGGATCGGGCCGAGCCCGAGGCCGAGCGTGCCGCCGAGAATGATCTGGCAGATCGCGGAAGAGAGAATCATCAGCGACGGCAGCTTCATATTGCCGGTGCCGCGCAAAACCCCGGCCATCGTATTCATCAGCCAGGGCAGCACCGCGCCGCCGAAGAAAATCTGCGCGTAGCCGACGGCGTTCGCCAGCACGTTGCCGCGGCCGCCAAGCAATTTTAACAGCGCCGGACCGAACATCAGCATGCCCAGCATGAAGGTCAGCCCAAAGCAGATGCCGATCAGCAAAGCATGTGCGGCCAGGGTCGAGGCGCGCTCGACATCGCCGGCGCCGAGCGCGCGCGCCACCGCCGACGCAACCCCGCCGCCCATCGCGCCGCCCGACATGGTCATGGTCAGGATCACGAACGGAAATACCAGCGCCATCGCCGCCAGCGACTCAACCCCGAGACGGCCGATATAGGAAGTTTCGGCGATGACGACGCAGGTGCCGGCGGAGAGCGCGATGACGTTCGGCCAAGCGAGCCACAATAGCGTGCGCAAAATGGGGCCGTCGAGCAGCGCATTTTTCGCGCCCGGTTCCGGCGGCGGAAGCGGACGCTCCTCCTCGTCGACGGGTATTTCGACGACCGAAATATCGGGCAAATTTCGCTCCCATGCGCATGATCCGCCAAAGTGTGAGCGGTTTGGCGATAAGATCATGCGCCACTTCATTATTTCGAGCGCGATCGGACGCAAAATCGCATTCCACTTTTGCTGATCGCGCTCCTGCCGATCTGCTAGCCGCGCCGCGGTACTTCCTAGCACGATCAAATCCGATTCCATGTGCGTCGGGCGCATGGGCCGCCTGCGCAATCAGGTCGTCGTCGATGTGCCGCGGAGCGGAACGTTAGGTCAGCTGATCGACCAGACAAATGGCGGCTTCCCGTCCGACGCCGGTCTCATCGAAACGGCGATGTGGCGACCACAGCCGGCAGCGAGACCCTCGAACAAGCCCTCGAGCACCTTGGCGCAGGCAGGGTGATAATCGGCAACATCCGCCATCAGCTTCCAGCTGAGTTGCCTGATTTCATAAACGCTATCGTCCTCGCCAATATCCGCAACGTCATCCTGTGCTTCAAACAAAGCGCGCAGGAACTCGTCGAACTCCTTTGCAGTCCCGCGAGGCATGGAAAAGCCGCGCGCGATCTCATCGAAATATTGCATGCCGACCAATTTGCCGGTCAGGTGCAGGAGATAGCCAGCATCTTCGGGGCCAAACAATTGCACCATCACGGGTGCTGCGGTCCGCAAATATTCCATCGCGTAATTGCGATAGGCTTTTTCCAGCCGCGGTTTCGGCCAGCTCACAACCGGCAAGGCCGGGGCCGTTGCGGGATCGAACTGAGGTGCTTCGAGATGACGGGCGAATACCAGGCGCTGATCGGGATCGAGCGCATGATCATATTCGCAGTAATAACCTTCGAGGCCGTCCTGACCTTCGACGCTCTGCTTGGTGCAGACAAAGCCGAGGTTCGGATTGCCCAGCGACACGCCGTTATTGGCGTGCCAGCCGCGCAGCATCGCGCGCGACACTTCGCCGGGCACGCCGCAGATCGCAGTCCCCCGCCAGATCCAGCGCGGCGGCGGATAGCGGATCCAGGCCTTGCGATCGGACTCGTAAATGTATTCGACGTGGACGCCGCCGATCCAGTTGGAGAGATAATGATATTGCGCCGCCGCCACCGCCGGCGGCAAATGGCCGAGCCCGAGTTTTTTTAAGCCCGGCAGAAAACGTTCCTGCTGCTGACGGCGAAACACCCGAAACACGAATTCCGCGGCGTCCGGCGTGCCGCGCCGTGTTACGACGGTGAGAATGAGGCCGGTGAAATAAGCGTGATAAAGGTCGGCGATGGCTCGCCATCGCAACCATTTTACCTCCTGCACACCGCCGGCCACCTCAGTCATCCGACGTTGCATATTTGTGTCAGGCGTCGTACTCCTTCGAAATGTCCTGGCCGGTGTAATCTGGCATGAACGACGCCGCCACAAGGCTTATTACCGAGCACGCGGCGATGTAGATGGAAATCGCGTAGCCGGAGTGATAGGTGGCGAACAGGGCTGTCGCGATCAGCGGCGCCGGACCTCCGGCGATCACCGAGGCGAGTTGATAGCCCAGTGAAGCACCGCTGTAGCGCAGCCGCGGCGTAAAGGCCTCCGCGATCAAAGCTGCCTGCGGCCCGTATTGCATGTCGTGCGGGATCAGCGACAGCACGATGGCGATGAACACGGCGGACGGAACCGCGGTGTCGACCATTCCGAAATACAGGAAGCCGAACAGGCCCACCGTCGCCGCGCCGATCAGATACATTTTCCTGCGCCCGATCCGGTCGGAGATGTGGCCCGACAGCGGGATGGTGACGAACGAGACGCAAGAGGCAACCAGCACGGCGCTCAGGATCAGATCGCGCGACATGTGCAAGGTACCGACCGCGTAAGCGAAGATGAATGCGGTAAAAATGTAGAACGGCGTTTGCTCGGACATCCGCAACAATGCCGACAGGATGATCTCCTTCGGATGTTTCTTGAAGACCTCGACGATAGGGGCCTTTTCGATCTTCCTGTTGTCCAGCAGCTGCTGGAACACCGGCGTCTCAAGGATGCCGAGGCGAATCCATAGTCCGACCCCGACGAGAACAATCGAGAGCGCGAATGGAAGCCGCCAGCCCCAGATGTTGAACTGGTCGCCTGTCAACTGGCTGAATACGAGGACGGCAAGGTTTGACAGGAACAGGCCGCACGGCACGCCGAATTGCGGCCAGGATGCCACCAGACCGCGTTGACCGTGGGTGCGCGACCATTCCATCGCCAGCAACACCGATCCGCCCCATTCGCCACCGACGCCGATCCCCTGAAACATCCGCAACACCGTGAGGATCACCGCGCCCCAGATGCCGATCGACTCGTAGGTCGGTACGAAGGCGATCAGGAAGGTGGCGATGCCCATGCATAGAAGCGTGGCGATCAGCGTGGCCTTGCGACCGATGCGATCACCGTAGTGCCCGAATATCGCCGCACCGATCGGGCGCCCGATAAAGCCGATGAAATACGTGCCGAAGGCGGCGAGCGTCGCCGTTAGAGCATCGTTGTTGGGAAAGTAGAGTTTGCCAAAGATGAGCCCGGCAGCGGTGCCATAGAGGAAGAAGTCGTACCACTCGATAGCGGTACCGATGGTTGATGCGATCACCGCCTTGCGCAACTGCGCACTATGATCGGCTTCGGACAACGTCTCACGTGTGAGTGCCATAGCCATTGAATTATCCCCGTCTCTGGTTGTTCCCTCGCGCCCGTGAACCGATTCTCGGCGGTTCATCAAGGCGATGCTACAATCAGCTCGCGGCGACCGAAAGCTACATCTCGGTGAAGGCGGTCATATTGCTGCATCGCAGGAGATTGCTACACCCGAAAATGCTTGCTCAGTTTCAGGCCCTGGGCCTGATAGTTGGAGCCGATGCGCTGGCCGTACAGCGCATCGGGCCGCGCCAGCATTTTTTCGTAGACCAATCGGCCGACGATCTGACCATGCTCGAGGATGAACGGCACTTCGCGCGAGCGCACTTCCAGCACGGCACGGGAACCTTGTCCGCCGGCCCCGGCATAACCAAAACCGGGATCGAAGAAGCCCGCATAATGCACGCGGAATTCGCCGACCAGCGGATCGAACGGCACCATCTCGGCGGCGTAATCCGGCGGCACCTGCACGGCTTCCTTGGAGGCGAGGATATAGAATTCGCCGGGATCGAGAATGAGGCTGCCGTCGGCGCGCGCGGGTATCGCCTCCCAGAATTCATCGATCGTGTAACCGCCGCGGCGGTCGATATCGACCACGCCGGTGTGACGCTTGGCGCGATAGCCGACAAAGCCATTGGCGTTTTCGCCGGAAAGATCGACGCTCAGCGCGACGCCATTAGCGAGATCGGCGTCATCGACATCGACCAGCCGCTCCAGATCGTGCAGCGCGTCGAGTTCGTCGGCGTTGAGGATGGCATCGCCGGTCCGAAAGCGCACTTGAGAGAGCCGCGAGCCCTCGCGCAGCAGTACCGGAAAGGTCTTTGGGCTGATCTCGGCATAGAGCGGGCCGTGGTAGCCGGCACCGATCATGTCGAACCGCCTTGTGCCGTCCGCGATCACGCGGGTGAACACGTCGAGCCGCCCGGTCGAACTTTTCGGGTTGGCGGCGGCGACGATTTCGGGCGGCAGCGCGAGCGACTCCAGCAGCGGCACGATGTAGACGCAGTTGGTTTCCAGCACCGCGCCGTCGGTGAGATCAATCTCGTGCAGCTTCAATTCGTCGATGCGCTCGGCCACCGTCGCGCCCGGCCCCGGCAAAAAGCTCGCCCGCACCCGATAGGCGATGTCGCCGAGGCGGAGATCAAGGCTCGCCGGCTGAATCTGGCTTTCGACAAAGGGATAGGTCGGCAGGATCAGGCCGGCATCGGCCATCGCCGCGATCATGCGGTCGGGCAAGATGCCGTTGGCGTCGGGTTGAAGCGTGAACGACACGATGGGGTCCTTAACGGGCTTTCGCCTTCCAGCCACTAAAATAGGGACTTTTACCGGTTATCCGATGGCCGCCTTGACGGAAAGGGCGCGAGCGAATAAGAGCATGACTTATCCCGTGGTGATTTGAGCCGGCCGGCTTGCAGCCACGTTAAATAAGTCGCTAAACAGGCCGGGGACACGTGTGATCCCGGCCCAATGGAATTTTCCAGGCCGTTTTTTTTGTGACCATTTTTGAAGATGGTCACGATGGAGGTCACATGTCTGAGTCTGCCGCATCCAAATCGTCCACCGCCCACTACCGCCCGGAAACAAGGCTGGTCCATTCCGGCACCTTGCGCTCGCAATTCGGCGAGACCTCCGAGGCGATGTTTCTCACGCAAGGGTATGTCTACGACAGCGCGGAGCAATGCGAGGCGCGCTTCAAGGGAGAGGATCCCGGCTACATCTATTCGCGCTATTCCAATCCGACGATTGCGATGTTCGAACGGCGCATGATCGAGCTCGAAGGCGCCGAAGCCGGCCGCTCGACCGCAACCGGCATGGCTGCGGTGACCACCGCCATTCTGGCGCCGCTGAAAGCCGGCGATCACGTAGTGGCCGCCAAGGCGATGTTCGGATCGTGCCGCTATGTGGTTGAAGATTTGCTGCCGCGCTACGGCATCTCGTCCACGCTGGTCGACGGCCTCGATCTCGATCAGTGGAAGAAGGCGATGCGGCCGAACACCAGGAGCTGCTTCCTGGAGAGCCCGACCAATCCGACGCTCGACGTGCTCGATATCTCTTCGATTGCCGACATCGCCCATCAAGCCGGCGCACGGCTGATCGTCGACAATGTGTTTGCGACGCCGATCTGGCAGAGCCCGCTTTCGCTGGGCGCCGACGTCGTGGTGTATTCCGCGACCAAACACATCGACGGCCAGGGCCGCTGCCTCGGCGGCATGATTTTGAGCTCCGAAGCGTTCGTTGCCGAGCACCTCCATAACTTCATGCGCCAGACCGGGCCTTCGCTGTCGCCGTTCAACGCCTGGGTTCTGCTCAAGGGATTGGAGACGCTCGCGGTACGCGTGCGCGCCCAGACCGACACGGCCGCGAAGGTCGCGGATGCGCTGGCGCGACACCCAAAAATCTCGCGGTTGATCTATCCGGGGCGCGCCGATCATCCGCAGGCCGATTTGGTCAAGAAGCAGATGCGCGCCGGCTCGACGCTGGTCGGCTTCGAGGTCAAGGGCGGCAAGGCGGCCGCGTTCCGCTGCCTCAATGGGCTGAAGATTTCGCGGATTTCCAACAATCTCGGCGACGCCAAGAGCCTCGTCACCCATCCCGCCACCACCACCCATCAGCGGCTGGCGCCGGAGGCGCGCGCCGAACTCGGCATCAGCGAAGGATTCATCAGGTTCTCCGCCGGGCTCGAGCATCCCGATGATTTGATCGAGGATTTGCAGGAGGCGCTGGAGCGGGCGTGAAGCAAACTTGAGAACTCCGTCGTCGTCCCTGCGAAAGCAGGGACCCATAACCACCGATGTTCGCTGCTAGCAAAGCCGTCGCCCACTTTTGTCCAACGGCTCCGCCGCGGCGTATGGGTCCCTGCTTTCGCAGGGACGACACTGAATGAATGGCGACGCCATTCATTCAAGATCACATCGGCCGGTACGCCTGCACATTGGCCGGCACGTTGATGCCGAGCTTGATCTGGCCGACCGATTTGATGATGTCGTCGCCGAGCAATTGGGCGAAGCAGGCGTAGCCCCAGTCGTTCATATGCAAGCCATCGTCAATGACAAAGCTCTCGACCGGCAGCGCCTGTCTGTCGTGCCATTCGCGCATCACTTCGAAGCGCGGGAAGATGCCGATATGCCGTAACGTGGCGACCTTGCCGAGCAGCGTGACAATCTTGCTTGCGCTTTCCGCGTGCTCGGTAACTCTTGGAGAATATTGCGGATCGACCAGCACCACATCGGCGCCGGCGGCCTGGATGCGCGCGACACCCTCCTCCACCATCTTTGCGGTCTCGGCCGGATCGAGGTTGCGTATCACGGCGTTGGTGCCAACCTGCCAGATCACGAGATCGGGCTTGGCATCGATCACTTCCGACTGCAGCCGCTTCGTCATCTCCGGTGCATCCTCGCCGCCCTTGCCGCGATTGAGCACGGTGATATCGGCGCCCGGATAGTGCCGACGCAGCTGCGCGGCGAGCCGGTTGGGATAGTTGAATTCGGGCGATGACGCGCCGTAACCCGCGGTCGACGACGATCCGAAGGCGACGATCACCACCGGCTGCCCCGACGCGAGCTTGCCCGCGACGTGCGGCAGCGAGCCCATCGACTTGGCGCCTCCCTTCGGCGGCAGGCACGGCACGCGGCTAAAAATATTGCTGGCCGATTTTGCCGCTTGCGTCACCTTCTCCACCGCCCTGGTGGTGAGGCTCTTCTGCTGCGCCGGAATTGCCTGGTCGACGGACGTGGCATTGCCGGCCTCGCTGGTTGGCGGAGCCGGCGGCTTTGCACTGTCGGATTTGGCACTCTCGGATAGCTTCGCGTGCCGGGCGGCCTGGGCTGATTGCGCGCGCGCGGGCAGGGCCGATACCGGCGTCAGCAGCACGAGCGCCGCGGCCGCGACTGCAGCCAGCGATGTCATTTTGAAAAAAGGGCGGACAAAACTCATTGACGCTGGATCCTCAATTCTGCTGCGCCGGCCCAAGGTGCGCGGCGTCGATGATAAATTTCGCCAGCGCGCGGCCGAGACAATCGTGCACGCGCTTGGCAAGCTCAATGCCATGAAATGTGCTGAACAGGTCGAAATCGCCCTGCTCGTTCCACTGGCGCATGATCGCAAAACGGTCGAACAGCGGTATGTCGCGCTGCTGCGCCACCACGCGCATATTATCCAAGTATGGCGGCACAGAGATCATGGTTTCCGTGCGCGGGCTATACTGCAAATTCATCAAAATCACATCGGCTCCCGCATTTTGCAGCGCAGCAACCCCGTCGTCGAGCGCGGCGCGAAAATCCTCGGGATCAACGGATCGCACGGCATCGACGGTGCCGGTCTGCCAGATCACCAGAGCAGGCTTTTTGCCTTCCAAGAGCTTGGCAAAACCGGGGGCTACTTCTTCGGCAGTTTTCTTTTCCTGTAGTTCTACGGATAGGTTGATTGTAACCGAGGGTAGTTTTTCGCGCAGCATCGCCTGCAGCCGGCCCGGATAGGCTATTCCCTCCGTTGTCTTGAGGGTCGACGACCGGCTCCCGATCACCAGAATATCCAGCGCATGGCCGCTTTTGACGGCCTCCGCGACCTTGGAAAGCGCGCTATCGGTCGCCAGCAAATAGTCCGGGACCTCGCAGCTCTGCGGCGCAGCTTCCGCGCGCGCAGGCGCATCCTGGGCGCGCGCAGGCGGATCTTCGGCGCAAGCAGGCGCGACGGTCAAAAGACCGGCCAGCAGCATCAGGGCCAGGATGGCTCCCGAGTTCATCAACCCCCTCCTGCCAGATCAGCGTTGCCGCCGGTGCTTTTGGTCCGTGACGCACTCTTGTCGGCGGAGTGTTTGTACCACGAAATGATCCAGGCCACGGCGCACATGATCAGGATTCCGGAAATACTGATAACGAAATGCAGTGCAGCACCCCCTGAAATCTCGGCAAGGACAAAATGCCCGGCGAAGGCGAGGAACACGCCGAGGCAGAAAATCTCGAGGGAATGCTGCCCGCACAGGATCAGCGGCTTGAGCCAGGGCGATTTCAGTCCGGGCCAGTCCTTGGGCAGGAACCGCACGGTGATGGCCGCGAGCGCCAGGAAATGCGCGAACCGAAGCACGTCGAGATCGGTTTTGTCGATCGGATACATCCACTGCTCGAGCCGGCGCGGTATCACATGGCCCAATTGCGGAATGTACCAGGTCAGCGTCACCAAAAACGCCGCGAACAGATAGGCCAACGAAATCCACAGCGTGACCGGCGACGACAGGATCCGCGTCATCCGCTTGGCGCCGCCGAGCGCGCACCAGGCGCCGAACACGAACAATAATTGCCAGGCGAGCGGATTGAAGGCCCAGTAGCCGTTCGGATAGGCCGACAAATACCAATCATAGTGCCAGGTCAGGGCATAGAGCACGACCGAGAGCGTCAGCGCGAGGTCGGCCTTCAACTTCATCAGCCACAGGATCAGCGGGAGAGCCAGCATCAGCACGATATAGAGCGGCAGCACGTCCATGTTGACGGGACGAAATCGCAACAGCAGCGCCTGGACGATGGTGACGTCGGGCTGCTTGAGGAAATCCATGATTCCCATTTCTTCCGAATAGAGCGGGTTCTCGAAACTGGTGGCGACGTAGGAAATTTCCGCCAGGAAGATCGTGAACAGAAACACATGCGCGACATAGATCTGCCAGACCCGCCGCAGGATGCGCGCGGTCGCGACCACGAAGCCGACCTCCAGCATGGCGCGGCCGTAAACGAACGCCGCGGTGTAGCCCGAGATGAAGATGAAGATTTCGGTGGCATCGCTAAAGCCATAGTTGCGGATCGTGAACCAGGTGAGGAGATTGGGCGGCAGATGATCGATGAAGATCAGCCACAGCGCTAGCCCACGAAACAGATCGAGCCGCAGTTCGCGCTCGCTGCCGACCGGAAATGAAATCGCCGGCAGTGCTGGCGCAACTGCGGCGTCCCGCGGAAGCGCATCCGCTTGCGCCGCCAGCGGTGGCCCGGCAATTCGATCGGCAATGGACGTCATCTGGCACCGGTCTTGACGAGGTCTTGAACAGGGGTCGGCCTTACGCGCTTGCCCGACACGAAAATTGGTATCGGCAGATAGTATCGATCCCACAGTTGCAAGCAAGTTACGGTGGTCGCGGCCCTTTGGGTCGAAACTATGTTGAAACGACGATTGGAATTTGATCGGGATGAAACGCCATTTAACCTCTCCCCGTTCTTTACGGGGAGAGGTCGGATCGCCCGTGGCGATCCGGGCGAGGGGCGAGGCACACTGTCAATCGTTACACTTCATTCACCGGAGAGAGGCCCCTCACCCCAACCCTCTCCCCGCGAAGAGCGGGGAGAGGGAGAGGAAAAACCGATGCCGCGATGCCGGGGCGGTGATTGGTTCCGGAACAACTTTTCGCTATGATGGCATCTGAAGGATTCCGGAAGACCGCCCGCATGTACCGCGCCGTTACCCGCCAGATCGAAGTCACCGTCGAGCCGAACTTCATGCCGGAACGCTCGTCGGTCGAAAACCACCAGTATTTCTGGTCCTACACCATCGTCATCACCAATGCTGGCAACGAGACGGTGCAACTGCAGACCCGGCATTGGATCATCACCGACGCCACAGGCCACCAAGAGAACGTCCGCGGCGAGGGCGTGATCGGCGAGCAACCCGTGCTCGCTCCGGGCGAACGTTTTGAGTATACCAGCGGCGTGCCGCTGCCGACCGCGTCCGGTTTCATGACCGGCCGCTATCAGATGATGAGCGAGAGCGGCGAGCGCTTCGAGATCGACGTGCCGACGTTCTCGCTGGACAGCCCGGACTGCAAGCGCGTGTTGAATTGAGGGGCGCGGCCTACTCCGCTGCACAAACAACCGTCATACCCCGCGCATGCGGTATCCAGTACGCCGCGGCCTTTCGGGTCTATCACTGACATCTCTGGAATACTGGATCGTCCGCCGGAGCCTGTCATCGGGCGGCGCGATGCGCCGACCCGGTGGCGGACGATGACAGCGGGGGGAATTTCAACCAGCTACAGCTTCGCGATCTCGCCGCATGTTTTGCGCGAGGTTTGCTTTGACGTCCTGCCCTCTGAACCTCAGAGGGCGCAGGGAATGCCGGGCGCCCGATGCGCCCGATAGCCGCGCGTGGTGTGTAGAAAACACGCGCGTTAGTCACCACGGTCACACCGGAACAACCCGGCATTCCCCGCGCAATGGTTTTAACGGTTTCCTTCGTGCTCCCCGGTGACCGGGCTTGTTTGCCACCGTCATCGGCGCATTACTCCGCCAACTTGACACCAGCGTCGGGGCGTCAGGACCACACGACTTCGCCGTCCGCAAGCTAGCGCTCTCGTCAGCAGCACCTCCTGCGTCCGCATCCCGCCGCCCACGTCCGTGACGATCGCGAAACGCCCCTCGAGAGGAGGCGGGACCGAATCTCTATATTTCTGCTTCTACTATGGCGTCAAGCAAAATTCGGAAAATCCGAAATCACTCCATCTCAATTCAACCAGTGATTTTATCAGAGCTCCAGGTCGCGCCAGGGAGCGCCTGAGCGCAAGACCCAAAAGATGCCGTTCAGGACGCGCCGGTCGTCAACACGGGGAATGCCGCGTAGCCTTTTCGGCAAAAA